>JAYSRS010000575.1:0-3155 GCA_043720935.1 Saprospiraceae bacterium | reverse complement strand
GGCTTCAATTCACAGCACTTCTACGGCTTTAGCCAAAAATCTATGGTCTAAGTTAGTGGCTAAAGCCGATGAAGTCCTTGAAGCATGACCCCCAACTTGAAAGTTGGGGTTAGTCATAATAGTTATTGCTGCCTAAAAAGAAAAGTCTCATTTTTAACGTGTCAAAGTAGAACCCAATTTTAAATTCTTAATTTTTAATTCCCTTCAATGGATTTAAACCAACAACTTCAAGCGATTTTACCCGCCGAACGCATCCGCACAAAGCTGATTGACCGTTACGCGTTTGCACCTGACGCGAGTCATTTTTACCTTGTGCCAAAGGCCGTGGTGATGCCCGTTTCGATGGCCGAAATTCAAGATTTATTCGCTTTTTCGCATAAAAAGGGCATTCATTTGACTTTTCGGGCGGGTGGAACGAGCCTTTCGGGACAAGCCGTAACGGATGGTATTTTGGTAGATTTAAGTCGGCATTGGCGCAACGTCAAAGCGGAAAATGACGGCAAAACGGTGCGCGTTCAACCTGCCGTTATTGGTGGTAATGTGAATGTGTCGTTGAAAAAATATGGCCGAAAAATGGGGCCAGACCCTGCAAGCATCAACGCGGCGATGATGGGCGGCATTTTGTCGAACAATTCAAGCGGGATGTGTTGCGGGGTGCAGCACAACGCGTATCATACCTTGAAACACATTCAATTTATTTTACCTAATGGGCTGCTTTTTTCAACTGAAAACCCGTTGGATTATGCGCGATTTGAGCGCGAGGCGTCGGATATTGCCGAAGGCATAAAAATACTGAGGGGGTCGGTTTTGGAAAATGACGCCCTTTCGGCCTTGATTCGGGCAAAATACAAGCAAAAAAACACGACGGGCTACGGTTTAAACGCTTTTTTGGACTACGAACACCCGCTTGATATTCTCGCGCACTTGCTCATCGGTGCAGAAGGAACGTTGGGTTTTATTGCGGAAGCGGTGTTAGAAACGTTGCCCGATTTGCCGTTTAAAATGACGGGTATGTTGTATTTCAAAGACCCCGAAACAGCTTGTCATGCTATCGGCGGCCTTACGGATGCAGGGGCGGAAGCCTTAGAATTTATGGACAGACCCGCGTTGCGTTCCGTCGAAAATCAAAAAGGTGTGCCAGCGATTTTAAAGCATTTGCCCGATAATGCGGCGGCAATTTTATGCGAATTTCAAGCGCATACTGAGGGGGTACTCCTTGAAAAATTTGAAAAAGCCAAGGCCGTCATTACTCAATTAGATTTGCTTGAAACGGCAAATTTTACGAATAATGCCTACGAACAAGCCATTTTTTGGAAAATTCGCAAGGGTATGTACCCCTCCGTCGCTTCGGTGCGGGCTTCGGGAACGGCAACGATGTTGGAAGATTTGACTTTTCCTGTGGAGCGTTTGGGCGCAGCAATTTTAGACGTGCAAGCCTTGTTTAAGGTCTATCATTACGCCGATGGGATTATTTTTGGCCACGCCAAAGACGGAAATTTACATTTTTGCATTGCCCAAGATTTTTCGACAGAGAAAGAAATCAACCGTTTTAAAGCGTTCAATGACGATTTATTTGCCTTGGTTTTGAATAAATACAAAGGTGCGCTGAAAGCTGAACACGGCACGGGTCGGGCGGTTGCCCCTTACGTAGAAGCAGAATGGGGTTCCGATGGTTTTGAGATTATGCGGCAGCTAAAAGCCTTGATTGACCCTCGAAATCTCCTAAATCCTGATGTTATTATTACGAAAGATAAAAATACGCATTTGTCGCACCTCAAAATTATGCCCGTCGTGGAGGAAGAAGTGGATAAATGCGTTGAATGTGGCTATTGCGAACGCCGTTGTCCGAGCCGCGATTTTACGATGACACCGCGTCAACGCATTGGCATTCGTCGGGCATTGAAACGTTTAGAAGCTGATAATCAAAAGGATATACATTCAGAAATTCTGAAAGATTATCAATTTGATGGCATGGACACCTGTGCTGTTGATGGTATGTGCGCGACGGATTGCCCCGTGGACATTAATACGGGCGAATTAATTAAGCGTTTGCGGCGTGAAAATCATTCTAAATTTGCCAATAAAACTGCCGTTTTTGTTGCCAAAAACTTTAAATTATTAGAAAAATCAGCGCGTTTTGCCTTGAAATCGGGCTTTTTAATCAACAATTTTTTAGGAAAAAACACGATAAAACGGCTAACGCTCAACATCAAAAAGGTGTTGCCCGAATTTCCTTTGTGGACAGATGAAATTGGCAAACCGCCTTCTTTGAAACCGTTGCAAAACGTTCGGGAAACTTTTGACGTTTCCCGAACGTCGCAACCACTTAACACCTCAAAAGTCGTCTATTTTTCTTCTTGCATTTCAAGGATGATGGGCGGCGATATTTTCGACACGTTTCAACGTGTTTGTAATAAAGCAAACGTTAAACTATTGGCAATCAATGAGTTAAGCGGTGTATGTTGCGGTCAAATTTTTAGTTCCAAAGGGTTTGCGGACGCCTATAAAATTACGGCGAACGCCACAATGGCCAAAATGTGGCTTTATACTGAGGGGGGTACAATGCCGATTGTGATGGACGTAACAAGCTGTACGCATTCTTTTCAAACGTCAAGACCGTATCTGACGGAAGAAAACAAGGCACGATTTGACCAATTACGCATTATGGATTCTATTGATTTTGCGGCGGATATTCTTTTACCTAAATTAACGATTCAAAATAAGAAAAAACGCATCGTTTTTCATCCCGTTTGCAGTGTTTCTAAGATGAATTTGATGCAAAAATTGCAAAAAATTGGTCAATATTGCGCCGACATTGCGGATATGCCTACGTTTGCAGGATGTTGCGGCATGGCAGGCGACCGTGGTTTTTATTATCCAAAACTCACGGAAGCCGCCACTAAAATTGAAGCGCAAGAAGTCAATCAACAGGCGTATGATGGTTATTATTCATCGGCAAAGCCTTGCGAAATGGCGTTATCGGCGGCAGTTGGACATGAATATGTGTCTATTTTGAAGCTGTTGGATGATGTTTCTTAGAAAGTCGTTTTAAAGTTTTACGCACTGTTTCTCGCTACGCTCGAAAGGCGTGCGGGAGAAAATCTATCGGAGCGAGCGTGTTTTTGAATGAAAAATCTTCGATTTTTCATTCAAAA
>JAYSRS010000574.1:0-27285 GCA_043720935.1 Saprospiraceae bacterium | reverse complement strand
AGTCCAATCTGAACGACGCCGACGCTTTTGCCTGTGCCTTCATCTCCGAACATCAGGCACATATCGCCTTCACGCAGGAGTGAACCAAGTAACATTTTTCGGATGGGTTCGGCTTTACCTTCTTTGAGGGCTTCATCCATCGTTTGGACGCGTAGGATTGCCTTAGGATTTGAGGCGCGGGTTTTTTCGTTTACGCGGTCGTAGAGGTCGAAAACGTCGGTTTGGCCGTCGTACGCTTCACGGATTGCGCCCGTACACGTGGCGATAAGTTCCCGGGCGAAGGCTTTTTCCTTGATAATTCGGGCGTGATACTCGACGTTGGCGGCGGATGCGACGCGGTTTGTGAGTTCGACGAGGTAATACGTGCCGCCGATGTCGTCGGCGCGTTTGGCGTCGTTGAAATACTGCGCGACCGTAATTAAGTCAATCGGGGCGTTTTTCTCCTTCAATTCGAGCATCGCCCTAAAAATTTCCTCGTGTACCGAACGGTAAAAGTCGGACGGTTTGAGTTGCGCGCTCTCGACGCATACGCCGAACGCGGCGGCGTCAAGGAGACACGCGCCCAATACGACGGCTTCTAAATCGGGTGCGCACGGTGGCACGTTGCCGAAAATGAGTGACGAAAGGTCAACGTTGTTTTTGGAAAGTTCGGCTTTCAAATCTTCGATTTGAGCGAATACGGAGGCGTTTTTGCCCGTAGAACGGACAGATTTGCGGAGTTGTGACATGACGTTATATTATTAGTATTAATTGAAATGTAACGCCGTGATATTAGGTAGTTAGCTGATGGTCATAACTATAATTATTGTTAACCGTAAATACACACGGGCGTGTGTATCTACTGAGGGGATATAAACAATTGATAATCAATCTATTCAACCACTTTCAAAATTCCGTGCATGACCGTGTGATGCCCTGGATAGGTGCAGACGTAGGTGTAATTGCCCGCTTTTTTCGGCGCAACAAAGTAGATGGTTTCCGACGTTGAGGGCTGTACCAATGAGGTGTGAAACAAGACTTTTGCATTGTTCGGCACGTAGCTCAATTGTGAGCCTTTGATGCCCAATTTGATGGCTAAATTGCCGATTTCATCCGCCGTTTCGGGTTCAACAATCACCAAATTGTGCGTCATATCGTCGTCTAAATTGCTGAAAATCAACTTAATTTTGCTACCTGCCTTCACTTCCACTTGCTCAACGTCGAATTTCAAAACGGGTTTTGTGCCAATCGCAATCACTTTGTCGGGCGCAGACCAATCGCTTGGCATCGTCGTTTGACGCTTCATCGAGAGGCGTTCGGCTTCTTCTTTTTTACGTTGTTCTTTCTTGGAAAGAGGTTTAGCAGCACCCATTTTATGACCTGCGTGACCCATTGAGTTTGCCACAGGCGAAGCCGCAACCATACTGTTTTTAGTCAAATCAGCCGCCGCATTTGTTGGCACATTGTTGAGCGTATAGTAAGCAAATTCATGTAAAAGCGGCTCATTTTCCTTGGATTTTACGCCTTTGGGCTTGATTTCATGGATAAAGTACCGCCGCGACTCGTCCAAAACCAAACGGACTTTTGTCAAATCATCGGATACAATAATCGCTTTTATAGCATGCGTTTTGTTCTGAATCACGGGACTGCCGTAGGAATGATGGTATTGATAAGTGAAGCTATTAATTTCGTAATTTTCGGCATTTATGGCCGTCGCTTTGTCAACGGGTTTGCTAAAAGTCAATTCAAAACCATCGGACATCGCGTGAATTTCGGCCATTTCAAACGGCATTTTTCCGTTCCAAACCATCCGTTGCAAGCCAAACAAATCTTTACCCGTTGACGACCAACCCCGCGAAGTCATCCCGCCAAACATTGACCCATCGTTGCCCCACGCCAAACGCAACAAACCCGACTGCCAGCCTTCCCGAAACGGATAACACGCACCTTGATATTGCCCATTGACCTTCTCCAATTGCATCCGCATCACCTTAGAATGACCTTGGTCAGACACATAATATTGGCCTTTGAAACCGAAATTGCCGTCCACATCTTCCACCATGCCAGCCGTCGAAATGCCCATCATCGTATGCGGATACCAAACGGCAGGGAGTTTCAAATTTTTGATTTTTTCCGCCGCTTTGTGCATCGGTTCGCTGTTGTCAGGCACGTCGGTTTTCTGCAAAGTCATGGGTGAATTGGGTTCATTTGACCAAAATAAACTACTGACGTGGCCTGCGAAATCACCTTTTTCCAAATGTGTAATACGCCCAGAACCAACCCAATCGCCTTGATTTTCGGTGTAAAAAATGTCACCCGCCGCGTTCATCATCACCCCCGCAGGCGAGCGCAAACCCGAAGCAATCGGCGTCAAACTACCATCGGGCGATACTTTGACCATCCAGCCGCGCCATTTCGACAATTTCGCTTCACCAAACCCGACCCACGCCACATTGAACGTCAAAAAAATGTTGTCGTCTTTGTCAAAAACTGGGCCGTAGGAATACTCATGGTAATTTCCCACAAGTTCCCAATTAGCGATATTTTGGTACGCATCCGCTTCACCATCGCCGTTTGTATCGGTCAATTTGGTCAATTCGCCACGCTGAACGGCGTACAATGCGCCTTTGTGGTACGCCAAACCTAAAATTTCGTGCAGTCCTTTGGCAAAAAGGCGATAATAAGGCGTCACGCCGTAAGGGTTTTCGACCATCCACACCTCTCCCCTACGCGTACTGACGGCCACGCGACCATCGGGAATTGTGGCCATGCCGCCGATTTCCAACTCAATATTTTGAGGAATCGGCAACGTTTTGAGCTCGTAATAATCTGCTTCTGATGCTTGGTCTTGCGCCGAAACGAAGGCGGATGAAAACAGTAAAACCAAGGAAATAATAGCTGAATTTTTCATTGTTGTATCTTTTAATTGCTAAGAATTTTTATTCAAAATAACGCCAAAATGGGTAAAATACTGAGGGGGTAACCATGTCGGATTTATGATGTCAGATTTTGAAAAGATAAGTTATGTTAGAATGTCTGACTGCGGCGTAGCTGCAAAATCTCGGTAATACTGCCCCAAAGCTCAATTTTTTATGCGGTGTAACCGCTAAACGTGCTGTTTTGCGGTTACACCGCATGGTAAAAGTCGTTGTTGGTTTGAGCATTATCGAGATTGTGCAGCTACGCCGCATTTAGGATATAACTAATCAACGCTCGCCTCTTAAAAATTTCGTAAATGTACGCTGCAATGTACGCCGCACAATCAAGCCAATAATATAGAAAAAAAACGGCGACTAACACTTAAAGTGCTAATCGCCGTATTTTTTTTGTCCCGCAGAGACTAAATATTAAGCAAAAACGACCGAATTGTCACCACCAAAAGGTGAAGGCACGTATTTCGGTGCGTCCCAAGCGTTTTCCCAAATTTCGCCATTGATTAAAAAGCGGAATTGGTATTCTTTTCCTGTTGCCAAATCGAGCGTTACAGCGTAAGAACCGTCTTTTTGCTTAGAAAGCTTTTGACCGTTTTGAATATCCCATTTGTTAAAATCACCGACAACTGCTACCGTTTTAGCGATGCCTACGGCTTCTTTTGGTAAGCTAAAAGTGATTTTAGTGGTATTTTCGGTCTTGTTTGTAACTATTTGAGTTGTTGCCGTTACAGCTTTTTCAGCCGTTTTAGTTGCGGGTTTAGAAGTCCCTTTTTTAGCTGCTGCTTTTTCAACTACAACGGTTGTTTCAACTTGCGGCGTTGCCGTTTTTTTAGTTGCCATTTTTATAAGAAGGAATTAAATATACTGATTAAAATGATTGAATCGTAATAAGGGATTGATAAAAATAAACAATAAATAAAAGGGATTTACACTTTTTTGTCAATAGTTATTGACAAAAAAAAAATTCATATAATTTATAAAAATTTTATGTTTAATTAATTACTTTTTTAGAAAACTATTTTAATTAATTATTTTCTAGTGTGTATCAAACGTAGTTTATCAAAGTAAAACTATTTAATTGTCAATAGTTATTTACATTTTAAAATACCGTTTAATTGCTAAAAAAATAATTAAATACTGATGTTACGCAAGCCCGAAGGGCTTGAATGTGAATAACCGTAGGTGAAACCTACGGAAGGTCTAAAAACTGCTCCCCAACTCCGAAGGAGTTGAACATGACTACCAATAAGTTACAAGCAAGTTCAACTCCTTCGGAGTTGGGGAAACATTTGACATTAAGCCCGTAGATTACATCTACAGTTATTCATATTTAACTCCTTCGGAGTTAGGACTGCGTAACATCAGTTAAATAAATAAACACTTTTTAATTCATTCTTAAATAGCCAATGTCTTAAATAATTGTTTTGAATAAGTGTTAAGCGTTGAGTAATTAATTAGCCAATAAATATTTTATCAATTCATTAAATACTCAAAACTTACCACTTTAAAGTTCTATGTGTTGCGTCTCGTGCGGAGATGTGCGCTGTATGAAAAGCCAAACTATTTTTGACGTAGTTATTTTGCTTTTCAAACTAACGCTATAAAGACGGCCTTAGTGTCTTTTGGACACACCTTTTTTTTCAAAAAAAACAGAACTTAATGTGGGCTTAATGTAGCAAAAACCCGTCTTTATGGCCTAAAACCGTTCATTTTTTCGTTTTTTTAAATTTTGGCCAACGATTCTATTTGAAGCAAACGGTTGCCACTTACAAAAATTTGGCAATCGAAAACGGTATTTTTTTTTCAAAAATGCGTATTTTTTTTTCAAAAAAGGCAATTTTTTTTTGTGACTCTCTGAAATACTGTCAAAAATAGGCCCCTCAGTATTTTACTCAATTTGAAATAATATGCTCAATATTGCGGCTCATTTACAAGGTTTGACAGCTTTTTAGTAAGTTGTCACATCTGAAACAATAGAAGAAATGATAAAAAAAATTACGCTACTTTTAATTTCTAATTTATTGATTACTCAATTAAATGCACAAATTACAAAGGGTTTATCGCTTGAAGTCAATGGACTGATGGGTAACATTATGCGGCATTCAAAACGCCTCGTTATTCCGCCTTTGAAAAGCGTTGTTGGGACTGAAATTCACGCAGCTTGGCAACTGAAAGGGCAACAAGATTGGCATGAATGGCAGGGCTTTCCGACGGTCGGCGTGTCTTTGATGTACCTCAATTTGGGTCAATCTGAAGCTGTCGGCTCGGCAATTGGCCTTTTTCCGACCATTGATTTTAAAATTCTGAAAACGAGGCCCCTCAGTATAACGAGCCAAATTGGCACGGGCATTGGCTACGTGACGCGCACATACAATCAATTTGACAATCCGAATTTTAATGCGATTGGCACGCACCTAAATTGTATGTTGCATCTGAAATTGCGCTTGGAAACGCCTTTAACGCCGCATATCACGGCACATTTGGGCGGTAGTTTTACGCATTTTTCAAATGGTGGGGCGCGTTATCCCAATTTTGGTCTCAATATTCCCGCCGTCGAATTGGGCGTTCGTTGGGGTGTTGATACTGAGGGGGTCTTGATTCGGCAGCACTTATCTAAGCGTTCGCTCAAAAAATGGGGTGTCAACACGGCGGCGGGTATGGCGTTGAGTTCTAACAATTCACGCGGGCCAAAGTATCCTATATACAACGCGTCGGTTGCGGCGGTTCGGTATTTGTCTAAGACAAATCGCTTGCATTTAGGCGTTGCGTATGAGCAGAATACGCTCGTTGCGGAACAGGGTTTGCATTCGGTTTTGTTCCAAACACGCGCAGAAGCCTTTAACGCAGGGTCGCGTTGGTTGGGTTTTGTGGAAGATGAAGTGGTATTTGGCCGTGTGGCGATGCTGTTTCAAACGGGCGTTTATTTAGGAAAATTTGACGGCGTTCGGAATTTATGGTACAACAAAGTCGGTTTGCGCGTCTATTTGCCGCCGATTAGCCGCCCAAAAACGCAATTTCACGTCGGTTTTTACTTAAAAGCGCATTTGGGCGTTGCGGAACACATTGCTTTTATGGGCGGGGCAAGTTTTTGAGTGACTAGCCCTTGTTCGCTAATTGGCCACAGGCGGCGTCAATGTCTTTGCCGCGCGATTTACGGACAGTGATGGCCACGCCGTTTTTGCTCAAATGCTTGGCGAAGCGGTCGATATTTTCTTCGGCGGATTTCAAAAATGGCGCGTTGTCAATCGGATTGTATTCTATCACATTGACACGCGCTGGAATACGCTTGCAAATTTTTATTAAATTGTTTGCATCTGCTAACGTATCGTTAAAATTTTGGAACGTGATGTATTCAAACGTAATCCGATTTTTCGTTTTTTGATAGAAATAATCCAAGGCCGATACCAAGACGGCAAGGTTATTTTGCTCATTTATCGGCATAATTTCGTTGCGTTTCACATCGTCGGCAGCGTGAAGCGACAGCGCGAGATTGAACTTCACATTGTCGTCGGCGAGTTTGCGAATCATTTTGGCAATCCCTGCGGTGGAAACGGTGATGCGTTTTGGCGAAAAATTTAACCCCTCAGTAATTAAGGCCACACTTCGCAAAACATTGGCATACGTCAGCAACGGTTCGCCCATGCCCATATACACGATGTTCGTAAGCGGATGCCCGAAAGTTTCAAGCGAATGTTGATTTATCATTACCACTTGGTCATAAATTTCGCTTGCATCCAGATTTCTAATGCGGCCCATGCGACCTGTCGCGCAAAAAGTACACGTCAAAGAGCAACCGACTTGCGTCGAAACACAAACAGTAAACCGATTATCCGTAGGCACAGGAATCAAAACGGCCTCAATTAAATGGCCATCGTGCAAGCGAAAACGGCCTTTTATCGTGCCGTCCAAGCTGCGTTGAATTTTATCTTCGGCAATCGGACGTATCATAAACGTCGTGTCGAGGCGTTGCCGCAAGTCTTTTGAGAGGCTTGTCATATCGTCGAAGGCGCGTGCGGATTTTGTCCACAACCAATCATAAATCTGATTGGCGCGAAATTTTTTTTCGCCGAAGGCAAGCATTGCTTCTTCGAGTTGTTCCCGCGTCAGTTGGCGGATGTCTTTTTTGACGATTTCGGTGGCAGTCATGGCGCAAAGGTACGCAATCGGATGATGAATGATGAACGATGAACGATGAATTTCTAAGTAATTGATTATCAATTATTTATACGCAAAATATTTTTTAAAAAGCGTTGTCATTGCGAGGCACGAAGCAATGACAACGCTTTTTAAGATTGTAGTTAGTACTAAAACCTGATTCAGTATTCATGCTAATTTATCAGTTGATTTCAAAAAAAGCATTCTAAACCTTTATTATTTGGAGAAAATAAACACCTTTGTAATATTATTTTGACAAAAGAGGAGGCAGCGTTAAACCATTTTTTAAGGTCTTCGTCATACCCCTCAGTAAATCCTACCTTTTACAGCCCCTTCGGAACTAATTTAGAAAAATAAAAAAATTTGATGCGCCTCTAATGAACGTTAAAATCATAAAGTATCAAATTTCAGTTTGTAATCAACTGGTAGTCAACCGTCTGCAAATTCATCATTTATAATTCATCACTCATCATTATTTTAATTTCTTCACTATAAAAAGATAACTGTTCAATGAGCAATAATACAGATGTGTTAGAAAAAAAACGGGTGAGGCCCGTCGTTGCAGGACTGACGCCTTACACGGGAACGTTCGGCAAGGAACAAATTATTCATTTGCTGAAACGGACGATGTTCGGCGCAAAACGCGCGGATGTTGATTTTTTTGTGGGCAAAACGCTGTCTGATACCATGGATATTTTGATGACGCCTGCACCAACGCCGACTAACCTACCGCTTCGCAATTATGCCGACAGTACTAGGTGTACAGGAGGAGAGAAAGCCTATTGCGAGTTGCCAATCTTCGGTTCAACAACATTGGCCACAACGCCGATTGGTGAAACATGGGTGAATAATCAAGAGAATGGTAATTTGAATGGAGAACGAACCAACTCTTTCAAAGCGTGGTGGCTCGGCCAAATGCTCAATCAAGGACGTAGCATTCATGAAAAAATGATTCTTTTTTGGCACAACCATTTTGCCACGGAAGTTATCGACACGACGCCCAAAACGGCTTATTGGCTGCAAGAAATTTTCCGTAAAAATGCTTTGGGTAACCTCAAAACGTTTGTGCGTGAAGTCACTTTTGACCCTAATATGTTGACTTATTTGAATGGTCGTGTTAATGTTAAAACATCACCTGATGAAAACTATGCGCGTGAATTACAAGAATTGTTCACGTTGGGTAAAAGTCCTAATTCAAGATACACCGAAGACGATGTGAAGGCGGCAGCAAGGGTTTTAACGGGTTGGAACATCGCACGGGACGTAGCAAGTGCCACAGACCCAAACAAATCAAAGTCCCAAGCTGGATTTAATACGGGTAATCACGATGTTGGCAATAAGCAGTTTTCCGCTTTTTATAACAACAAGTTGATTACGGCGAGTAGCACGGCTAATACGCAAGCCAACGCTTTACGAGAATTCAACGAAATGCTGGACATGATTTTCGCTAATCAAGAAGTATCGTTCTTCATTAGCCGTAAATTGTACCGCTTTTTCGTTTATTACGACATTGACGCGACCGTTGAAACCGATGTGATTGCACCGATGGCGCAACTTATGCGCGCCAATAATTATGATATTGCCCCTGCTTTGAAGGCTCTATTATCGAGCGACCATTTCTTTGAAATTAGTCAAAAAGCGTGTTTTATTAAGAGTCCGATTGATTATTCGGTAGGGATTATGCGTGAATTTGACATTGAGTTTCCCACACTAACAACTCCCGCTACTGATACGCCGCTTGTTTATACTGCATTGGGGTCATTGTTTCAGACACGCGGAAATGCCAATTATGGCATCTCCGCACAAGGTCAAAACTTAGGCGACCCGCCAAACGTGGCAGGTTGGGCAGCCTACTATCAAGAGCCTAGTTTTCACGAAACTTGGATTAATACGGACACTTTTCCTAAGCGTTTGCGTTTTGTTGAGCAGTTTTTGACAACTGCTGGCATGGCATTGGGCGGCGGTAAAAAATTGTGGGTTGATACCGTTAAATTCACCGACAGCTTTGGTCAAGACATCGCAAGCGACCCTAATCTGTTGATTGACAATGCTTTGCAATTGCTTTATCGTGTTCCACCAACGGCGGCGATGCGGGCGTTTTTGAAAAATATTTTGTTGAGCGGACAAGCTTCTGACCATTATTGGACAGACGCGTGGCTCGCATACAAGGCCGCACCGACGAATACGGCAGCTTTGAACATCGTCACAGCACGGTTACAAGCATTCTATAAATTCTTGGTTAGAAATCCAGAGTATCAACTCTCCTAAAGTAATTAAAAATTAAAAATTAAGAATTTACAATTGCTTGATTATCAGCCGTTAGTGAATTTTTAACTTCCAAAAAAGTCATTTTAGGCTAAAAAACCTCAAAATACTGAGGGGGTGTTTAACGATGATTTTTAAACAAAATCTGAAAATGAAAAGAAGAAGTTTTATAAAAAATGCAAGTGTCGGTGCAGTTATGCCTGGCTTATTTGGCAAATACGGCGCGGAGGCAGTAGGCTTGTCACCTTGGCTCGAATCCCTCACGAACGCGGCTACGGAAACCGACCACGTACTCGTAATTGTCCGCATGAACGGCGGCAACGACGGCTTGAATATGGTCATTCCACTCGACCAATATTCCAAATTGGCGACGGCGCGGCCCAATATCCTCATCAACGAAAATGAAGTGTTGCGCCTCAACGGCAACACTGCGACGGGTTTGCATCCTTCTATGACGGGTATGCAGTCGTTGTATAATGAGGGGAAAGTCAAAATTATTCAAGGTGTTGGCTATCCAACGCCGAATTTCTCGCATTTCCGCGCTACGGACATTCAGATGTCGGCGTCAAATTCCACACAAGTCCTCACAACGGGTTGGGTAGGTCGCTATTTGTCCACCGAATATCCGAATTATCCGACGGGCTTTCCGAATACAACCATGCCTGACCCTTTGGCCATTCAACTCAATGAAATGACGTTGACGTTTCAAGGACCAGAAACGGTGATGGGTTTGACGTTGACTGACCCGAATAATCCGTATGATTTCCTTGATGACAACGGCAACAATTTGACGGGGAAAATGGGTAAGGAGTTGACTTATTTGCGGTCAATTGCGCGACAAGCCGATAAATACGGTGAGATTATCAAGGCGGCTTACGGCAGGGCGACAAGTCAAGTGACTTACCCGACGGGCAACGGCTTGGCAAATCAATTAGCGATTGTTGCACGACTCATTAAAGGTGGCTTGAAAACCCGCGTTTACATGGTGCAAATCGGCGGTTTCGATACCCACGCGGCTCAAGTAGCTGCCGACGACCATAAACTCGGCACACACGCCAACTTGATGGCGCAACTCTCGCAAGCCATTACAGCTTTCCAACGCGACATCGAAGCGATGCGGATTCAAGACCGTGTTTTAGGCATGACGTTTTCAGAATTTGGTCGTCGGGTCAATGCGAATGCCTCAAATGGTACTGACCACGGCGCGGCTTATCCTGCTTTTGTGTTCGGAACGCGTTTGTTTGGCGGTGTTTTGGGGGCAAATCCGAACATTGCGGCCTCAACAGCCAACGCAAATGTGCCAATGACTTACGATTTCCGCTCGATTTATGCGTCCATTTTGAAGGATTGGTTCTGCGTCAATGCGACCGATTTGAACAGCATCATGTTGCAAAATTTTCAACCATTGCCCATCGTGAATTCGCCTACGTGCGTTACGTCGGCGCATGATTTGAATGTTGCGGCGGGTAAAAAACTGATTTCAAACTATCCGAATCCATTTAGTTTTGCCACGACGATTGAGTTTGAAACGGCAGGTGGCCACACGATGGTTCAAATCTATGACGTTGAAGGTCAATTGATTGCGACGCCCGTTGACGGTGATTACGTTGAAGGTAAGTACAAAGTCTATTACAACGGCGGCTACTTACCCGCAGGGGTTTATTACGCCCGTCTGCAAAATGGCGCGATTTCGCAAGTCAAGACGATGGTGAAAGTTAACTAGAGGATTTGAGGGTAAAATACGGAGGGGGTCTGTTTTGAAATTTGATTGCTTCGTTCCTCGCAATGACTTTTGAAATTTGAAACATTTAGAATAAAAAAAGCCGTTTCGCGTGTTGCGAAGCGGCTTTCCTTCTGAAGGGCAAAAAATACTGAGGGGGCTATTTTTTCTTAATTTTAACTATTCATAATCGCCTTTTGCAACGGCGTCACCTTGATATTTTCGATGTATTCAATCGTATCATCGAGACTTGGTAGAACGGTAACATTGGGCGACAATTCAATATTTTTCATCACCACTTGATAGCCCGACAACAGAATTTGCGTGTTCGGGCAATCTTGCGCGAGCTTGTCAATGTATTGTTGAACCGACATTTTCAAGATAGGTTCGTTGAGCATCGTAAACACGTAGTCAGGTTTGTGGATTTGAGCCACATTTTGCAAATCGTCGAGGCTGATATCTTGACCCAAATACACAACTTGGTGGCCACGGGCTTTCAACAAATAGTGCATAAACAAAAGCGACAACTCTTGACGCTCGCCTTCGGGCAAATAAATGATGAATTTTTTAACTTCTCGACCACTCACAAGTGCTTCTTTATCAATGGCCACAATCACTTTTTGACGCAACAAATGACCCATAAAATGCTCTTGAACAGGACTAATTGACCCCGTTAACCACAACAAACTCAAGCGTTCGAGAAAAGGATAAATGATTTCCAACATCGTGCGTTCAAAGCTGATTTGCTCAATATTGGTGGACAAAATACGGTCAAATTTATATTCATCCATCTCAATAACGGCAATCGTCAAGGCATCTAATTGCGTATCGTAATCAAAATCCACTTCAGAAATAGTGCTAACTTGATAAGAAATTTCCTCACGGGTCATGGTCGCAATTTTGGAAATTTTAACGCCGTTTTTATTCAAAAGAGCGATATTTAGCAACAATTTCAAGGCCACATCATCATAATAGCGGATATTTGTTTTGGTACGTTGGGGACAAATGAGTTGGTAGCGTTGTTCCCAAATACGGATAGTGTGGGCCTTTATGCCCGTCAACTTCTCCAAATCTTTGATAGAATAAACTGCCACGTTCGTTACAAATTTTAATTAAGTGTATAAATTATTTTTTAACTGTAAAAGTAAAGCCAACCTGTTAAATGCAAATACAGCTTGATTTGTTCACATAAAAACAAAAAAAACGCGAATTAGTTTTGAGATTCCGATACCCCTCAGTATTTCCATGAAAAAAGCCCTTGCAAACGACGTTCGCAAGGGCTTTTTGAATAAAACATTATTTTTACACCAATTCAGCTACTTGAATCGGCTCAACCCAACCATATTTATCGGCAATTGCCCCCGTCCGCATTTTGTCAATTTGCGTTTTGAGCCATTGCCCAATTTTACGGCTTTCGATAGATGGCAAAACCATTGTTAAGTCGCTGTGCGTGATTTCCGACACATGACTTACGACCGCCGCCGTGCCACAACCGAACACTTCTTGCAACGTTCCAGCGTTGTAAGCCGCCACAATCTCGTCCATACTGAGGGGTCTCTCTTCGACTGTATAGCCGTTGTCTTTCAACAAAATCAGCATCGTATCACGGGTGATGCCGCGTAAAATAGTTCCATCAGTCGGTGCAGTAATCACTTTTCCGTCAATAACGAACATCAAATTCATCGTTCCCGCTTCTTGCACGTACTTGTGTTCAACGGCGTCGAGCCAAAGGATTTGGTCAAAACCACGTTGATTTGCCAATTTTGTTGGCAACAAAGCACCACCGTAGTTGCCCGATGACTTAGCTTCGCCCGTTCCTCCTTGTGCCGCCCGAATGTACTCGGTTTCTGCCCAAAGTGTAACAGGTTTTGCGTAATAAGGCCCAACTGGCCCCGTTATGATAGCAAATTTATAGGTATCAGATGGTCGAACGCCTAAAAACTCGTCCGTTGCATACATAAAAGGCCGAACGTACAACGTGCTGCCTTCCATCGGCGGAATCCAGTCGCGGTCGATGTCAATGAGCATTTCCAAGCCTTGCATGAACAAATCGGCAGGTAATTCGGGCATACACAAGCGACGTGCCGACGCATTTAAGCGTTTTGAATGCATTTCCGAACGGAACAAGGCGGGCGTTCCATCGGTCATTTTGGAGGCTTTCATGCCTTCAAACAAGGATTGTCCATAATGAATCGCCAAATTTGCAGGATGCAAAGGCAAATAACCAAAAGGCAAAATTTGTGGGTTTTGCCATTCACCATCAGCGTAATCCACCGTAAACATGTGGTCGCTAAAAGTTTTTCCGAAGGGAATATTATTAAAATCCAAGCTCGGAAGGCGTGAGTTGTCGGTCAGATTGACCTTGATGTTGTAGCTCATTGTCATTAAAATTTTAAAAATTTGAGAGATATTTGGTGAGAACGTTTTAGGGTTCATGGGACACTGATTGAACTGAAACGACTGATTTACAGTGTTTTTTTGTCATTCAGTAGAAAGAATCAGTAAAAATCAGTCGAATCATTTTAAATCAGTGTTCCATAAAATCTTGAAATATCCTTGCCAAAACGCAAACAGTTTATGGATTAAAATAAGTCGAGTTGTTTTTTATTACGTTAATTGGAACAAACTTCGTTGTAAATGTATTCAATTCCAAACTTTGACGACTTATTTTTGCGTTTAATAAAATAAAATTCTGCCTATTTGCCCATTTTGAACTGCCCAATCACAGCAGCCCAATTTGGCTATTCTTTAATTAAAAAAAATAATTGACTTGAAAACGACTTTATTGGATTATCAAATTTTTCCAACACCCGAATTGAGCGAATTTTCGGCACAACTCGACGGGCAAAACGCTCGCCAAGTTCTCGTCAGTTTTTTCGACGAACAAAGCATTGAACGAGAAGATTATTTGAAAAAAATCATCGGTGCGGCCAAGTTGAACCTCCTTGAAGACTGCTTGATACTGAGGGGGTCACTTGATACGAAGTTTCCAAGTCTCGCCAATTTGAAAACGACGCACTCAATTCAAAAAGCCGTTTTTTTCGGCGTAAATCCGCTTGATTTGGGCTTAAACTTAGTCATTCCGCTTTATCAACCAACGGTTTTTAATGGAACAACTTTTCTTTTTGTTGACAAATTGTCCGTCGTTGAAGGTTCAAAAGAACGACGTGCGGCTTTGTGGACGTGTCTGCAACGGTTATTTTTATGAAGTTAAAATAGACACTCAAATCTCGTAAATACTGAGGGGCCTATTTTGTCCACAAAAAAACGAACACGTAGAGACAAAGCATGCCCTTCTCTGCTATTTTGCGTTGTTTTTGAGCTAAATTTGCTCAAAAGGAATTTCCGCGACAAGTTGTCGCAGATTTGAGTATGTGTAACCTGTCGTTGTACTACGTATTTTAATGATAAAAAACGGACTGTTTGTTAAGCTTCGAATATAGCTTTTTTCTAAAAATACTGCCATTTATCCCTACTTTTGCCCCGTGAATCCATTAGCTCAATTACTCGACCTGTACCGAAGTGCGCCAAAAGTGCGTGAAATCGTCGAAATCCTCTCTCCTGTCATTGCGAGGGACGAAGCAACCAAGGGTGTTGCGCGGCTTCAACTTTCGGGCCTTACGGGCGCACAAGAAGCCTTTGTCTTGGCGGGTGCGTACCAAAATGCGCCGCAACCGTACCTGATTGTCGCGCTCGACCGCGAGGAAGCGGCGTATCTGCAAAACGATATTCAGTCGTTGTTGTCAACAAAAACCATTCATTTTCTGCCTGATTCGTTCAAAAGACCGATGTATTTTGATGAAATCAATGCGAATCACGTTTTGCAACGAACGGAGGTGATTAATCGGCTTGCGCAATCAACCGCGCAAGGTGAGGTCATCGTGACTTATCCCGAAGCTCTTTTCGAGAAAGTGGTGGCCCCTCAGTATTTGCAAGCCAAAAAGATTGACATTGCCGTCGGCGAAACGATGGATGTTGATTTTATGGTCGAATTGCTCGTTGAATTTGGGTTTCTCCATGTTGATTTTGTCTATCAGCCTGGCCAATTTTCGATTCGCGGCGGCATCGTTGACGTATATAGTTATGGCAATGAATATCCGTATCGGATTGAATTGTTCGATATTGAAGTGGAGTCAATTAGGACGTTCGACCCGTCGAATCAATTGTCCGTTCAGAAAATTTCCAAAATTAGCATCGTGCCGAATATGAACACGCGCTTCGACCGTTCGCAAAAAGTCTCCATTTTTCAAGTATTGCCCAAAAATACTGTCGTTTGGCTACGCGATGCGGAACATTTGATGGATAAATTGCAAATGTGCTTTGAAGCCGCAGAGAAATTCGCAGGAAAACTCAACTACGAACAAGACGAAGAGATTAAAGAAATTTTTAAAGACCGTGCATTTATTCGCCCTTTTGAAGTGATTGAAGATGTCGGCGAATTGAACATCGTGATGCTCAAAAAATATCGTGGTTTCAGTCAAAAAGGTGGAAATACTGAGGGGGCTCTTATTCAATTTAACGGCAAGCCGCAACCTAGTTTTAATAAGAATTTTAATCTTTTGATTCAAAATTTGCATGAAAACGAGAGCAATCGCTTGAAAAATTACCTCTTTACGGACAATGAAAAACAGATGCAACGCCTCTTTTCGATTTTTCGAGACTTGGGGGCGAAGGCGAAAGTTGAACCAATTTTGAAGGCAATTCGTGAGGGATTTATTGACCATGATTTGAAAGTAGCGTGTTACACCGACCATCAAATTTTTGAGCGTTACCACCGTTTCCGCATGCGGCAAGGGTTTTCAAAAGAACAATCTTTGAACGTCCGAATGCTCAAAGAACTCACGGCGGGTGACTACGTAACGCACATTGACCACGGCGTCGGGAAGTTTTCGGGATTGGAAAAAATTAACATCAACGGGCAGATTCAAGAGGCCGTTCGTTTGGTCTATCAAAACAACGATTTGTTGTATGTGTCCATCAACTCATTACATAAAATCGCCAAGTTTGTCGGCAAAGAAGGGACACCGCCAAAAGTCAATAAAATAGGCAGCGACGCTTGGGCAAACCTCAAAAAAGCGACTAAAAAGAAGGTAAAAGACATTGCAGGTGAATTAATTAAGCTCTACGCGTTGCGAAAATCGAGCAAAGGTTTTGCCTTTCCAATTGACGGTTATTTGCAAAACGAATTAGAAGCAACCTTCATGTACGAGGACACGCCCGACCAAGCAACGGCAACTTTGGACGTAAAAGTGGACATGGAACGCTCTTATCCGATGGACAGATTGATTTGCGGCGACGTGGGTTTTGGTAAAACTGAAATTGCCATTAGAGCCGCTTTCAAGGCCGTAACGGCTGGAAAACAGGTCGCTATTCTAGTGCCGACAACGCTTTTGGCGGGGCAACATTTCAAGACATTTAACGAAAGATTGGGCGAATTTGGGGCAAAAGTGGATGTTATCAACCGTTTTCGTTCGACGAAGGAAAAGAAGGAAATTACTGAGGGGGTCAAATCGGGCAAGATTGACGTGCTGATTGGCACGCACGCACTATTGGGAAAAGACATCGGTTTCAAGGATTTAGGTTTGTTGATTATTGACGAAGAACAGAAATTCGGCGTTACGGCGAAGGAAAAACTCCGCAATTTCAAGGTAAATGTGGACACGTTGACGTTGACCGCCACGCCGATTCCTAGAACGTTACAATTTAGTCTCATGGCTGCGCGTGATTTATCGGTTATCCGAACGCCGCCGCCGAACCGTCAACCGATTCACACGGAGGTCATGGTTTTTGATAAAGAACTCATAAAAGAAGCGATTTATGGCGAAGTTAATCGCGGCGGACAGGTGTTTTTTGTTCATAATCGGGTGTCGTCGCTCGCTGATATGGTGGGTTTGATTAAGGAAGTTTGTCCCGATTTAGACATTGCGATGGCTCACGGTCAAAGCCCTAATTTGGAGGACATATTATGGGATTTTACGGAGCGTAAATACGACGTTTTGGTCTGCACCAACATCATCGAAACGGGTTTAGATATTGCCAATGCGAATACGATTATCATCAACAACGCGCATCATTTCGGCTTGTCGGACTTGCATCAATTGCGTGGCCGCGTCGGTCGGTCGAACAAAAAAGCGCATTGTTATCTGTTTTCGCCCCCCCTCAGTGTTTTGACGCCTGAAGCACGTATGCGCTTGAAAACGCTCGAAGAATTTTCAGATTTGGGCGACGGTTTTAGCATTGCGATGAAAGACATGGACATTCGCGGGGCAGGTAATATGTTGGGCGGCGAGCAATCGGGTTTTATTGCGGATATTGGTTACGAAACCTATCAAAAAATCCTTGATGAAGCGATTATGGAGCTAAAACAAGGCGATTTCAAGCATTTATTCCAAGAAGAAACCGATAAAAAACAGGAATTTGTCACCGACGTTTCGATTGATACCGATATCGAAATGCACATTCCCGACGCTTACGTGGCCCAAACCCAAGAGCGTTTGAGCCTCTACACGCAACTCGACGACATCGAAAACGAAGAAAAATTAATGGCATTTTCCAACATGATGCGCGACCGTTTCGGCAAAATTCCGCACCAAGTCGAAGAATTATTCGATGGTTTGCGCTTGCGGTGGTCGGCAAAAGCCCTTGGTTTTGAGCGTATTATTTTGAAAAATGGCAAAATGCAAGGCTATTTCGTCGGCAATCCGCAATCGCCTTTCTACGAAACCGAGACGTTTCAACGGCTGATGCAGTTTATTTTGAAGGAAGGGAAGACCCGTCAAATGTCGTTCAAGCAGTCACCGAAACACATTATTTTCATCCGCGAAAACGTCAAATCGTTGAACGGGGCGCGGAATATCTTAGATATACTGAGGGGGGTAGTTTTGGCGGAAAAAATTCAAAAGAAAAAATAGTTATCTTTGCCACATGAAAAACTTACCAATTGGCATCCAGACATTTTCGGATTTTTCGGAAGACAACTTGATTTACGTTGATAAAACCGAATTAATCCATCAAATCGCTACGACAGGAAAATTTTATTTCCTTTCGCGGCCCCGTCGTTTTGGCAAATCGTTGCTCGTTTCGACGTTCAAAGCCTTGTTTCAAGGGCGTCAAGACCTGTTCAAAGGGCTTTGGATTGAAGACAAATGGGATTGGTCGAAAAAAAATCCCGTGATTCACATCTCATTTGACGCGATGAGTTATGATGCTTTGGGCTTGGACGGAGCGATTTTAGCCGAGTTGAGGTATTGGTCGGAGCACCATGACGTTGAATTAATTGCGTCGGGCTATAAGGATCAGTTTAAAGAATTGATTCGTAAAGTGTCCCAAAAATACGGAAAAGTTGTCATTTTGATTGACGAATACGACAAACCCATCATGGATTACTTGGAGTTTGAGACGATTGGCGTCAATACGCAAGCCAAAATAAACCAAGGCATTATGAAGGGTTTTTACTCGGTCTTGAAACATTCGGGCGAGCATTTACGCTTCGTTTTCATTACGGGCATCTCTAAATTTTCGCAAGTGTCTCTTTTTTCAGATTTGAATAATTTGAACGACTTAACGATTCAACCCGCCTACGCGGCTTTAACAGGTTATACACAAGAGGAATTGGTTTTTTATTTTGATGATTACCTCAAGGCAGCGTCTGAGGAGCTAAATATTAGTCGGCAAGAACTTTTAGACCACATGCGGATTTGGTACAACGGTTTTAGTTGGGACGGCAAAACGAAGGTTTATAACCCATTTGGAACACTTCGTTTTTTGACACAAAAAATGTTTCTAAACTATTGGTTTACAACGGGTACGCCCACTTTTTTGCTTCGCGTGATGAAAAAATGGGATAAATTTGAGTTTGAAAACGCTCAAACAAGTTGGGAGGAAATAGAAAAATACGATATTGATAATCTGCAACCAGTGTCTCTGTTGTTCCAAACGGGTTATTTGACGGTCAAATCAATTGACGCGATGAACGGTAATATGGTGTTGGATTATCCAAACAAAGAGGTGCGCGAAAGTATGTATCAATTCATGATTGACGGCCTTGCGACTGACCGTACAGGCGGCGTAAACGCGGCAAATTCCTTGGAAAGCCTCCTAAACGCCTTCAACGAAGCCGATTTAGAGAAAGTGAAAGCAACGATTAACGCCTTGCTTGCGGGTTTGCCTTCGGAAGCGTATGACAAAAAATCGGAAGGTTTATATCATGGTTTGCTACATTTTATCTTCAAATTACTAGGAATTTACATCGAAAGTGAGGTACATAGCTCCAAAGGTCGCGCCGATAGCATTGTCGAAACGGCGACGCACGTCTTTAT
This sequence comes from Saprospiraceae bacterium, assembly GCA_043720935.1. Taxonomy (GTDB): domain Bacteria; phylum Bacteroidota; class Bacteroidia; order Chitinophagales; family Saprospiraceae; genus JAAFJT01. The sequence goes on along the minus strand of JAYSRS010000574.1, from coordinate 7,915 downwards.
TTTTGAATTCAAATTCAACCGAACGGCGGAGGAAGCGATGCAACAAATTAAAGATAAAAAATATGCCGACGCTTACCGCAATTCGGGGAAGAAAATTAAAGGCATCGGTGTTAATTTCGTTTCACTCGATAAGGAAATTAAGGGTTGGTTAGTCGAAAATATATAGTAGAGACAAGGCATGCCTTGTCTCTACGCTTGACACCCCCTCAGTATTTCGACCTTTTTTTACCTTTTTTCTTTGAATTTACGCTAACTGTTGCCTTAAATCGAAATAACAAATGCAACTCTTTTACACCACCGACATACGCGGCAACATCGCCTACTTTGATGAAACAGAAAGCCGACATTTGACCCAAGTGTTGCGCCGAAAAGTCGGCGACGCGGTGCAACTTACCGACGGTTTAGGGCATCTTTTTTCGGGCGAGATTATTGAAGTAGGTAAACGAACCTGTGCGGTAGCGATTCAAGAAACCGCCGATAATTTTGAGGCAAGGCCGTTCCGTTTGCACATTGCGATTGCACCAACCAAAAACATGGACAGATTTGAATGGTTTTTGGAAAAAGCAACCGAAATTGGGATTGATGAAATAACGCCGTTGATTTGTAAACGGTCGGAAAGAACGGTCGTCAAAACAGAGCGTTTGAAAGGCGTTTTGGCTTCCGCTATGAAACAATCGCTCAAAGCTTTTTTACCAACGATACACGAAGCGGTTGATTTTCAACAATTTATGAAACAAAAATTCGTAGAAAGTGACCAAAAATTTATTGCCTATTGCAACGATACCGAAAGATACCCCCTCAGTAAAATGTACGAAAAATTGAAAAATTGCGTTTTATTGATAGGGCCCGAAGGCGATTTTACCGAAGCAGAAGTGGCGGCTGTTTTCAAACAAAATTTCGTCGGCGTCAGCCTTGGCAATAGCCGATTGAGGACAGAAACGGCGGGTGTTGTGGGCTGTCATACCGTTAATTTGTTGAATGAATAACTCGTATAACTCAAAATCCCAAACCCCTTGTCATTCAGAAGGAACAAAACGCCTAAAATACTGAGGGGTCTTATTCTTAAAAATTATAAATCGAAATAAATAAAATGTTCAAAAAAATTGCTTTTTTATGCGCTATCTGCTTGATGACAAGCACTTTATCGGCTCAAAAACGGACGCTGAAATTCGCCCTTTTGAAATACAGTGGCGGCGGCGATTGGTACAATGATGTCAATTCGTTGAAAAATTTGGCCACTTTTTGCAACCGCAATTTGGGGACAAACCTTGAACCTGATTACGCAAACGTTGAAGTGGGCAGCGCGGACATATACAATTATGCGTTTATCTACATGACGGGACACGGCAACGTCGTTTTCTCGAATCAAGAGGCCGAAAACTTGCGAAATTACCTCAATGCAGGTGGTTTTTTGTTCATCAATGACGATTATGGCATGGATATTTTCCTTCGTCCTGCCATGAAAAAGGTGTTTCCCGACCTTGAAATGGTCGAATTGCCCTTCGCACATCCGATTTATCATCAAAAATATGACTTCCCGAACGGCATTCCGAAAATTCATGAGCATGACGGCAAGCGCGCACAAGGGTTTGGTTTGATGTCTCAAGGTCGCCTCGTTGCGTTCTACAATTATCAATCTGACTTAGGCGACGGTTGGGATGATGTCCACAAAGACCCCGAGGAAACGCGGACAAAGGCGTTGCAAATGGGGGCGAATATTGTGCGGTACGTTTTTCAAGTACAATAAATTTCAACGTTTCAATCACTTTCAAGTATGAGAAATTAGCATGAATCATAAAAAATCCCGAATGTTCATTGTTGAACATTCGGGATTTTTTGTGATTCATGTCTAAAATACTGAGGAGCCTATTTTCGGCATAAACTTTTTGTTAACACACTTATCAACACTTGTTAGTAACTCAATACTATTCACAATCAATAAGTTAAGTACATAAGTAACGCTATTTAAACACAAAGCGTTTAGTTATGCACACTGATAATGTCTGTCAAAAAAATTTCTAAAATCTCATTGAAACGGTCGGGATGCTCCATCATCGGCGCGTGTCCACATGCCTCCACCCACACGAGGCGCGAACCGTTGATCAATTCATGAAATTTTTCACCCACGAACGGCGGCGTCACCGAGTCGTTGCGCCCCCAAATCAAGAGGGTAGGACACTTGATTTCGTGCAGCCTATCGCTCAAATTATTCCGAACGGCAGATTTTGACGTCATCACGATACGCAATGCCTTGCCTCTGTCGTTGACGGTTGCGAAAATTTCGTCAATCAATTCTTGGCTAGCGGTATCTGGATTGAAAAACGTCTCTTGCGTTTTCTTTTTGATAAATTCATAATCACCGCGTTTCGGGAAGGTTGTCCCCATCGCACTCTCATACAAGCCCGAACTGCCCGTGAGCGTTAAAGAAGCCGAGCCTTGCGGGTTTTTAAGCACGTACATCAAAGCCAAATGCCCACCAAGCGAATTGCCGATGATATGCACACGGTCGTAGCCTTTGTAGGCCACAAATTCTTCCACAAATGCCAATAGCCCGTCGAGAGACACCGACAACATCGGCAACTCATAAATCGGCAACGTTGGCATTACCACGTTGTATTCCTTTGAAAAATGGTCAATAGCGGGGCCAAAATTGCTCAAACCGCCCATTAATCCGTGCAGGAGCATCAACGGCTCTTTGCTCGGACTTCCTGCTTCGATGTACTGAAATTTACCTTCGTTTTTTATTACTTGACTCATACTGTGCATTCATTTTTACGAATAAGGGCGAAAGTAGCTAAATTTCCCTATTAGTTCCTATTTCAAAGCCGTCAAAAAAAAATTAAGTCCTAACTTAAATGTTTTTGGTCAATCCCATTTTTTGTTCGGTAGTATCTCTTTAATAACTTTTTATAAAAAATTTTATCCAATTTACCCTTATTATTAAGGATGTGGAAAAGTGGATAGTCGTGGAATTTTTTGTTCCACCAACAGCAATATACATAAATCATCGACTAGTACACAAGGTTATCCCTATACTAATGCCTTGAAAACAAGAAAGTTATTCCTATTGTCCACAGACTTTGTTGAGAATGTGGATTTCTCTCGTTTTATTTATGAACAGAAGCTCGCAGTCTTATTTCGATGTGGATGACGGGTGTTTATAACGTGCTAACTTGTGAGTTATACACGGTAAAAGGCTTGGGTACTGAGGGGGTGTTAATAAGTGTTGAGAAGTAGGGTAGTTATACGCGGGTTTACACACAAGTTTTGTGGAAAATAAAATATTGTAAAGTGTTGATAGTTAATGTTTTATGAAGTTCTTGGAAACAGGCTGTGGATAAGTATTATGCGTTTTTGTTTTTATATTGATACACGTTTTTGTTTTTAGTAACTGTTAGTAACTGTTGATGAGTGTTAACTTGCTGATTATCAATCTGCATATATTTGTTGTGTCTAAAAATAATTATTTTATTTTTTATTTTCTTGTTTTGTACAATAAAAAGACAGGTATCGGAGTTTTTAGGGCATCTTTCATCGAAAGAGAATTTGGAACAAGAATCACTCATATTTAAAATCAAGCATTTGTACATGGAGAAAAACGCTACAAATTTCGACCTCATTCGGTCACTTTACAACGAAACGACAGCAAGCGAAAACCGAATTTTGGCGGAAGACCTCGCCAACAACGCTGATTTGAAAGCCGAATATACGATGCTCCGCGAAGCGAAAAACGCTTTACCAAAAGTTCAATTCGAGCCTTCTGAGTCCGTACTTGACCGTATCATGGCTTTCAGCCGCCAAACTTCTGCTCAAACGGTTTGATTCGCTCCCCTCAGTATTTTCAAGTTTTGGGTTTTGAGTTACGCGTAACCTCAAACGAGAGAACACTTTGTGGATAAAAATAAACAACGACGAGGTTTCTATTCACCGCGTATCGGTAAAAAAACAAAAAGCGACATCGAGTTTTCTCGATGCCGCTTTTTTACAAAGTTGATAAATTGTTGAAAATCTCATACTACTATACATGACCCGCTGATTTGACTGATACGACTGATTTACACTGATTTTTCTTATGATTTCCTAGAAAAAAATCAGTGTAAATCAGTCCAACCTGTTTAATCAGTGGGCCATGTATAGTAGTATGTGAAAATCTACAATCTTTTTTTCAAAGTTTTGATAGTCAATGTATTAGACATTGGAATCTGAAATTTGAAATTTTCTTTTTACCGCCGTGAATAATTAGGCGATTCTTTAGTGATTGTAATGTTATGTGGATGACTTTCCATCATTCCTGCGTTCGTAATACGCACAAATTGCCCATTCTCTTGCAATTCTGCAATTGTTGCCGCGCCGCAATAACCCATACTTGCCCGCAAGCCACCGATATACTGAACCATCACTTCGGCCAAAGAGCCTTTGAAAGCGATGCGCCCTTCGATGCCTTCAGGTACTAATTTTTTAATATCATCTTCAACATCTTGGAAATAACGGTCTTTTGAGCCTTTTTCCATTGCTCCGAGCGAACCCATGCCCCGATAAACTTTGAATTTTCTACCTTCGTAAATAATCGTTTCGCCTGGCGATTCGTCAACTCCCGCAAAAAGTGAACCCGCCATAATCGTACTCGCTCCTGCCGCAATCGCTTTCGGAATGTCACCCGTGTAGCGCACGCCACCGTCGGCAATAATCGGCACGCCCGTTCCGCGCAAACCTTGTGCGGCATTGAAAATCGCCGTCAATTGAGGCACGCCGACACCCGCAACAATGCGCGTTGTACAAATTGACCCCGGCCCAATACCGACCTTTACGCCGTCTGCACCTGCATCCGCTAAAGCCTTCGCACCCGCCGCCGTTGCAACATTGCCACCAATCACTTGAAGATGTGGATAACGTTTTTTCACTGCTTTCACGGCTTCTAAAACACCCATCGAATGACCGTGTGCGGTGTCGATAATCACGACATCAACGCTGACATTGACGAGGGCATCGGTGCGGTCGAACAAATCGCTCGTCACGCCCAGAGCTGCACCAACGACTAGGCGACCAAAGGAGTCTTTACAAGAATTCGGATAATCTTGCACTTTTAGGATGTCTTTGTAGGTAATTAGGCCCGCTAAATAACCCGCTTCGTCAACGACAGGTAGCTTTTCAATTTTATTTTTTTGTAATATCCCTTTCGCTTCTTCGAGCGTTGTACCGACGGGTGCAATGATGAGGTTGTGCGTCGTCATAATTTCACGAACGGGGCGATTAAGATTTTTTTCAAATCTTAAATCTCGATTTGTCAAAATGCCGACCAAACGGCCCCCCTCAGTAATCGGGATACCACCAATCGAATGTTGCTTCATTAAGCCAAGTGCGTCTCGTAAAAGGGCTGTTGGATTGAGCGTCACGGGGTCAATAATCATCCCACTTTCCGAGCGTTTAACGGCGCGTACTTGTTCAGCTTGCGCTTCGATGCTCATGTTTTTGTGAACAATGCCGATGCCACCTTGCCGTGCAATCGCAATCGCCAACTGTTTTTCAGTCACGGTGTCCATAGCCGCCGAAACGAGTGGCGCATTGAGGCGAATGTTGCGGGTGAGTTGCGTTGAAATATCTACTTCGCGTGGTAAGACTTGCGAATAAGCGGGGACGAGCAGCACGTCGTCGAAGGTAAGGGCTTCGCCCAAAAATTTATCGGAGACTAATTTTACGATTTCCATCCGCAAAGCTAGGGACTTAGGGCGTGTTGTTGTGCCTGTGTGTTTATTTTTTTCAAAAAAAAAATGATTACTTATGTTTTAAATTGATGAGTTCAATAAATTTATCAAGTTTAAAACATAAGTAATCAATTACTTAGCTACTCATTTCTTTTTTCCTCCAAACGGAACGTGCAATCCTAAAAATGGTACAAACGGGATATTATCGTCACCAAAGAAGCCAAATCCATCACTATTATTGCCAAAGCTATATATAAGCCCAAGGTTGAATGCTAAACTTTTACCCATAAACCGAAAGCCGCTAATGCCAAAGCTACCATCTTTACTAATAAAATTTTCACTCATAATACTCACGCCACGTGCCAAGCGACTTTGACCACTTGCCGTAAAAAGAGGTGCTGTCTCTCCATCCACAATTGCAATGGCAGTGCCAAGCGATAGATTATTATCGCGGTTGCCAAATGTCGCTACGCCATGAGGAATAAAGACCATGTTTCTATTGTCTGAAAAATTACCGCGACTGAATAAAAATAGGCCACCCGCGCCAATCGTCAAAGACTTGTCAACTTTAAAGGAGAATTTAGGATTGAGAAAGAAAAAGGAAGGTCCACCGCCGCTTTCACCACCGAACAACATTGAAAGAAGTTCAGTCCCGCCACTGATAGAAAAATTATCAGTAAAACCATAGCCTGCGTAATTGAAAAAAAGAAAAGTATTGCCATAAAACCCTTCGCCTTTTCGCAGATTAAAACCTGTCGGCGCAACGAAGCCATGAACAGCGTGTATATTTTCGAACCATACTTTGCCATTTTTTATGGTTTGAGCAGTAAGCGCATCAATATTTTTGATGTTTTTAATGTTCAAATTGAGTACGCCAAGTGTTGCCGATTCTAGGACGACAGTATCGCCCTGCCGTGCTATCAATTTGCCATCAACATAAGTGCCATCCGTCATTTCGATGCGAACTTGTTTGCTTTCTTGACTTTTCTCTAATTTTTTCTCTGGTTTCGTTTGAGCCGAAAGTAAGAAGGTTGTACTGATAAAGCATAAAGATAGGATAATGATTTTTAAGATTTTTTGCTGCATATTTTTAGCATTTGTTGGTGAAAGAATGGTTAAAATAGATTGATTTTGCCCTCAAAATAGAAAAATACTGAGGGGGTCTATTTTTTTTAAAAAAGTCATTCGACTCCTTAAAATCGAACGACTTTTTAAAATGTAAAAATAATATTATTCCAACACTCGTACAACATTTTTTATGCCTAAATAAGCTGTCAAATTTGACAGCTTATTTAGGCATAAAAAGAGCTTTCCGACTGGCTAAAATCGAAAAGCTCCTTTTAAGTAAAATAAGTTTGGCCAGTGACGGACTTAGATTTTTTTATGTCCAAACGGAAGAGCGAAACCTAGAAATGGGAAAGGAATAATTCCGTTCGTATTGAGCTTTTTTGCAATATTTCCATACATGATTCCAACGTCAAATGAAAAATTAGAGTTCATAAACCGTGCACCCGTTATGCCAAAAAAAACTTCGGGTAGGATGTAATTTTCAGTCAATAGACCTAGTTTTCGCGTTACTCGGTATTGTCCGCTTAGCGTAACAACGGGTCGCTGTGCCAATGTACCATTCGCAAAGCCTACCGAGCGTCGCGGATTCGATTGTTACCGTATCGCCCTGTCGCCCTTTGAGTGTCCCCGTGATGTTATTGCCGTCGCGCATTTCTATCATGACACTTTTAGCAGGTTCGGTTTTTTTCTGCGCTAAAAGTGGACTGTTCATCAAACAGACAAAAAAAATAAAAAAGATGGATGTTGTGAAGTTGTTTTTCATATTTCAAAAAGAAGTTGGTTAGATAAAAATATTATAGGCGTGTGGGATTCATTTACGCGAGTAAGGTACTATTTTTATTGAGTTATTACTTTTTTAAGTATTTTTTTTTAAAAAAAAGACCCCTCAGTATTTGATGCGCTTTATCATAGATTTGTTTTGACTTTTTAATATGAGAAAAATAAGGTAATCAGCATACATTTGGAGACTTTTCTTTTTAGGCAGCAATAGCTTGTATGACTAACCCCAACTTTCAAGTTGGGGGTGATGCTTCAAGGACTTCATCGGCTTTAGCCACTGACTTAGTGCACAGATTTTTGGCTAAAGCCGATGAAGTGCTGTGAATTGAAGCCCCCCAACTTAAAAGTTGGGGTTAGTCATACTT
>JAYSRS010000573.1:0-8991 GCA_043720935.1 Saprospiraceae bacterium | reverse complement strand
GCCCAACGGCCTTCGTGCCAAACATAATCAGGATTCGGGGCTTGCGTTCGCGCTACTTGCACACGAGGTGGCGGCGGCGGTGCGGGGATATTGACGCGATTACGTTTGGTACGCAGGTTATTGGGAATACGCACCGCCACATCGTTGCGAAACGCCACCGCCTAGTCGTCGGTCGAAGCACGATAAAGGCCGAGGAAACGGACGTTGGCGCGATAAAGACCGCGATTAAGTATAAAAAAACGGAATTATCGGCTTTATGTCGCAAAATACTGAGGGAGTATCAGATTTAACAAATTTGCAAAATTTTCTAAATTTTTTGCCACAATTCCGTAAAAAAATCCCGAATTTTCGTTGTTGAGAATTCGGGATTTTTTTATGCTGAAGCATTTATACTGAGGGGACTATGAGATAAGCAATTCCACTAATTTATAAACTTCTGCTCGCGGATAATTCACGCTGAAATCATCTCTATTCAATTCTAAAAATTTAGCATTGCGAATAGCCTCACCTTGCTGTGGTTTTAGATGCTTGTAAATAGCCTTTCGCGTGTAATATTTTTCATCTTTTGCATAATCAGGAATGTGCTTTTTGAGACTACGCGCAACATCACCGCAATTGCTAAATAGCTTTCCCGTTTTTTCATAATGCACCAAAAACCACGTCTCAAAACACGGATTACACTCAAAAACAGTGACTTTTCCCGTTTTTTCAAATTTTGCTTTTCGACTAAAATACCGACTGTTTAAGTGCTTTTCTTCAATCACTTTATCAAAATCAATTAAGCAATAAATATGATTGTATTCTTCATTGCGTAGCAATTTATCAACCGTATCAAAGACGGCACTCCAAGAACCTACTTTGGGTAATTGAGGCTCTATTTTGGTCGTTAAATCCTCAAAATCTTTCATTTGGTCAAAATAAAGTTTCTCACACAAGCCATCACCAACGATAGCTTCGCCCTTACTTTGGGCTTTTCTAAATTGTATTTGCCTAGCCATTTGTCTTTTGTTTTAATTTTAATTTTAGTAAAAAGGCATTCGTAGAAAAGATTTCAAATTTCAAAAGCCATTGCAAAGTACGAAGCAGTGGCTCTTGAAATCTGAAATTTACGAATGCCCAAGTTTTCACGAAAAAACGCTACCCAAATTAGGTTTAGCCCCCAATTTTCCCGTAGCGTACACATTCAGTAGCGACGACGTTTTCCTCAAAACGCTCGTATCAAAATCTGCTGCCGAGTACAATTCAGTTGCCCCATTTTTATTTTTTTGAGTAAACCAAATGGTATCTCGCCTAATAACGTCTTGTTCGCCCAAAAAATCAATATTATGCGTAGTGACCAACAATTGCGACCTTTTAGACTGCACCAAGAACCTCAAAATGAGATTTTGAGCCAAATCGGGATGTAAAGATGATTCAAATTCGTCAATAGCCATCATTTTTTCTTCGGTCATCAATGTCGCCAAAACGCCACTCAACCCATAGTAACGCAGTGTCCCTTGCGATTCCTGCTCTACTTTAAAAGGAATCAACACTTGACGCCCCTTTGCGTCTTTTCCAAGATGGTTAAAAACGATTTCTTTATCGGTGAATCCGCGCGATTTTGTGTAGTAAATGGCCTCGGGTTCGCTTACCATAGACATTTCTTGATAGATTTGCTTATAGTTTTCCTTTACTTTTTCCACGATGTCAATGTTTTCGATTTGAACATCGGCGTATTTCAACATTTGAGTCACCTCTTCCTTGATTTTTGGCGACAAGATAATTTTCTTCGTCGTGGCCTCCAAAAGATTCATGTCGGGTGAAATCATAGGGTTGAGGTAGTTGTCAAACCAATCAAAAACCAGTTTTAGGTAGCGAAAATCAATATTTGCGTGTGAAAAAACGCCCAAAACGGTGTTATTCCACAGCGTAGCGATTTCAAGTTTCAACCGATTTTTGGTATCAATTTCCACCAAACTGCCGTATTCAATTTCGACAGTCTGATTCTTCACGTCTGTTTTACGCGTAAAAAAATTGGCTTCTCGCCCACGCGGCGTGTAGTCCAAAACTTCGGAAATGATACATTTTTGGTTAAATGTCACCACATAACGAAACTTCACTCCCGCTTGAATGAACAGCAATTCAAAGACTGATGCCTCGTTTTTGCTCGTTTCGTTCAACAAAAATGGGTCAAAACTAAGTGTATCATTGCTGTACCGCACGGGTTCGAGTATCAATTTTCGCAGAAATTCCAACGCTTTTAAGACAGTTGATTTGCCAGAGGCGTTAGGCCCAAAAATCATGGCCAATTTCAGCAAATGAAGGCCTGCTATTGGTTCAAAAGTGTAATACTTGTTCAAAGTATCATCTTTTGATGCTTCAAAGCTCAATGTTTGTTTGTCTTTGATTGAGCCGAAGTTGGTAATATTGAATTCTATAATCATTGTAAAAGTTATTTTAAATTCATATTTTGCAATTATGGTGCAATATATTCATTTAAAATTTTTATTTCCAAATTTTGAACCATCTTTTTTGCATTTTTTTTCAAATTAAACTAAAAAAGCCGTTTTGTAGATGCAAAACGGCTTTTTTTTAGTGCTTTATACTGAGGGGGTCATTTTTGTTCTACGCGTTTAATAATATCATTTTTGACGAAATGCAGACAAGCCAAAATCACGTTCTTTCGACCAAACAAAATATTCAACGTCCCAACAAATCACTGATTTTAGTTGGGAATATCGAAAGCCTGTCTAAATTTACGCTTTCTTCTAACATCATCATCTTAAATCTTTAATTAATTGACAATCAGTCATTTACATGAAAAAACGAACCTCTTTTTTTAGCCTTTTTACGGCTTCAATGCTCACAATCACGGCTATTGCACAAGCACCGAAGCCTTACGCTGACCCAAATCCCGTCCCGCCGACTGCTGCCGCCGACCGTTTGAAAGCGGGAGAAATGCGGAAAAAACTCAGCGATAATTCCCTTTTCCGAAGCGTTAAGTTTCGGGATGTTGGCCCAACGGTTCAAAGCGGTCGCATCGTTGACGTGGACGTGAATCCCAAAGACCCCTCCCTATTTTACGCTTGTTATGCCTCGGGCGGCTTGTGGAAAACAGAATCAAATGGCTCTGATTTCACGCCCGTTTTCGACCGCGAAGCTGTGATGACAATTGGCGACGTGGCGGTTAATTGGGAGAAAAATATTATTTGGCTTGGAACGGGCGAAAACAATTCGAGCCGTTCGAGCTATGCGGGTGTAGGAATGTACAAGTCAACCGACGGTGGTAAAACGTGGCAGCATTCAGGCTTAGAAGAAACGCAACACATCGGCAGAATCGCCTTGCACCCGACCGACCCGAACACGGTTTTTGTCGCTGCTTTGGGTCATTTGTACTCGCCTAACAAAGAACGTGGCGTTTTTAAAACGGCGGATGGTGGCAAAACATGGAAAAATACCTTGTTTGTGGATGAAAATACGGGGGCGATTGATATTGTCGTTGACCAAACAGACCCCTCAGTAATTTATGCCGCGATGTGGTCAAAAGAGCGTCGGGCGTGGAAATTTGAGGGTTCGGGGGCAACATCGGGCATTTATAAATCAACTGACGGCGGCGAAACTTGGGCATTAATGACGACCGCTAAATCGGGCTTTCCAACAGGTGCGGATGCAGGTAGAATTGGCTTGGCTTTGGGTCAAAAAAATGGCAAGACCATCGTTTTTGCTGTCATTGACAATCAGGGGGCGAAGCCTAAAAAAGACGACAAAACGAAGGAAGAAGAAGGCTTGAAAAAGGAATTGTTCAAGACCATCACAAAAGAAGATTTTTTGAAATTAGATAAAAAATTATTGTCTAATTATTTGAGAGACAATGGTTTTAGTGATAAAATCAAAGTGGACAATCTGTTCGATATGGCTAAATCGGATAAAGTAAAACCCATTGCTTTGTTTGATTTTGTGGATGCGGGTGATGATGGTTTTGCCAATCGAAATGGCATCAAAGGGGCGGAAATGTACCGCTCGGATGATGGGGGAAAATCATGGACAAAACCGCACGAAGGGTCAATTGACGACTTGTTTTTTACGTATGGATATTATTTTTCGCAGATACGTGTATCGCCTTCAAATGCCGATAAAATCTATATTTTAGGCTTTCACGCCGTCTCGTCGGATGATGGTGGAAAAACGTGGAAAAACATTGACAAAGACAACGTTCACGCCGATCATCATGCCCTTTGGATAAATCCGAATCGGGCGGGACACATTTTGAATGGCAACGACGGCGGTTTAAATTTGAGTTACGACGACGGCAAAACGTGGTTCAAACTCAATTCTCCGCCCGTTGGACAGTTTTATCACATCAATTTTGATATGGCAGAACCTTACAATATTTACGGTGGTTTGCAAGACAACGGCGTGTGGTTTGGCTCATCGAAATCAGCCCCAAATGTGGATTGGCAAGACTCGGGTCAGAACGAATTTCGGCGAATTATGGGCGGCGACGGGATGCAAACGATGATTGACAACCGCGACAACACGACAGTTTATACAGGCTATCAATTTGGGGCATATTCCCGTTTAAGCACTAAAAACCAAGCGGGACGGCCTAAATTTATCACGCCAAGGCATGAATTGGGCGAAAAACCCTTGCGTTTTAATTGGCAAACACCGATTTGGCTGTCCGTTCACTACCAAGATGTCTTGTATTTTGGGGCCAATAAATTGTACCGTTCGTTCGACAAAGGCGACAATTGGGAAGCGATTTCCGAAGATTTGACGCAGGGCAGAAAGGCGGGCAATGTGCCTTACGGAACGCTCGCAACGGTTCACGAATCGCCTTTAAAATTTGGTTTGATGTACACAGGTAGCGACGACGGTTTGATTCATGTGTCAAAGGATGGCGGCAATTCTTGGAAAAAAATCAGCGATAATTTGCCGCAAAATCAGTGGGTCAGCCGCGTACAAGCCTCCGCACACGACAAAGCAACCGTGTATGCGGCCTTGAACGGCTATCGGTGGGACGATTTCAATGCATATTTATATGTCTCAACGAATTATGGCGAGAATTGGGAACGCATTGGCACCGATTTACCCGCCGAACCGATAAATGTGGTCAAAGAAGACCCAAAAAATCCTAATGTGTTGTACGTTGGTACTGACCATGGTTTGTATGTCTCGATTGACAAAGGCAAGTCATTTAATCTTTTGGATAACAATCTCCCTGCGGTGTCTGTTCATGATTTGGCGATTCATCCACGCGACAAAGAATTGATTGTCGGAACGCATGGCCGCTCGATGCTTATTGCCGACGTTCAACACATTCAACAGCTTGATAATCAAACACTTGCAAAAGATGTTGTGTTGTTTGATATTAAGAAAATGCGTCAGACAAATTGGGGTAAAAAGTTCTCTAATTGGCAAGAAATGAAGCCTGTAAATGCCTCGATTCCTATTTACTCAAAAACTAATTCTACGGCAACGATTACGATTAAAGCCAAAGATATAGTCTTGAAAACAATGAGAACGGACTTAAAACGCGGCTTGAATTACATTGACTTGGAGATGGTTTACGACGAAAAACAGGCCCCTCAGTATCAAGTGTATTTGAACGATAAAAAAGAGAAAGACGCTAAAAATATTGAGCTGAAAAAGGCCGATGATGGTAAATTTTACTTGCAAAAAGGAAAATATACCGTTGAATTGGAACAAAATGGCGTTAAAACAGAGAAGGAATTAGTGATTGAATAATGCATTACGAAATGGCCCACTGATTGGACGCATCCGTCCAATCAGTGGGCCATTTTATAACAAACATAAACAGAAAATATGAATATCGGTTTTGATGCCAAACGCGCATTTCACAACTTCACAGGCTTAGGCAATTACAGCCGAACGCTCATTGACACCCTCGCAACGTACTATCCAAATGACACATTGCACTTGTTTTCACCCAAACCAAGCACGTCGCCCCGCGTTCAACCGCTTTTGAGTACTCCCTCAGTATCCATGCACTTTCCGACGGGTTTTTGGAAAAAAATACCGCCCGTTTGGCGTTCTTATGGCATAAAATCGGACATAGAAGTCGCTAAAATTGACGTTTTTCATGGTTTATCCAACGAATTACCATTGAAATTGCCGCCACGCGTAGCGTCTGTCGTCACGATTCACGATTTGATTTTTGAGCGATACCCTGCCTTTTATCCAGCTTTTGATAGATTTGTTTACCGTCAAAAATTTCGGCGGGCGTGTCAGCAAGCGGATGTTGTAGTCGCTATTTCGGAACAAACAAAGCAGGATATAGTTGATTTTTATAAAATACCAGAATCAAAAATTCAAGTCATTTATCAGTCCTGTCATAGGCAATTTTATCTGAATGGGAAACCGACAATTGACGCGCAAAAAGCAGTGGTCAAACGCTACAATTTACCCAACGATTTCTTTTTATACGTTGGCACAATCAACGAGAGAAAAAACCTACTTGGCCTCGTCGAAGCCTTGAAAGAATTGAACGATTCAACAAATTTAGTTGTCGTTGGCGAAGGCGGTGCTTATTTCAAAAAAGTGAAAGAATATGTTGTTAATCAAGGCTTAACACATACCATTTTTTATTTACCCAAGATTGATTTTGCTGATTTACCTGCACTTTATGCGGCGTCAACGGCGTTGGTTTTGCCGTCGTTTTTTGAAGGTTTTGGCATTCCCATTATTGAGGCTTTATGGTCAGGAACGCCTGTGATTACAAGCGTTGATTCGTGTTTTGCGGAAGCAGGTGGCGATGGGGCTTTGTACATTAATCCATCAAAATCAGAAGATATTGCGGCAGCTATTTTTAAAATAAAGACCGACGAAACGCTTAGAAATACGTTTATACTGAGGGGGTCTCATTTTGTCCAAAAATTTCACGAAAAACACATCGCCGAACAATGGCACGACACTTATAATAAAATTAAGAATTAATTTTTTAACATTCCTGACACCTTAAAGCCAATAATTTAATGTTAATTTAAAAAGAAGAGTAAAAGCGAAGATATTTTGGTAAAGAAATGACGTATTTAATTAGGCTTAAAAACCGTTAATTAAGGTAGTGTGAAATATATAACGTCGTTAATCTTGCTTTTATGTTATTTGTTCGAGCTACTTTATTAGCTGAATAAAGCGTGTTGTTTGTTCATAATTTACTCAATACGTTGTTTGTTACTTTTTGAATGTTACGCTAATGTAGTTTCACACAACACGCTTATTGGTGTATTTAAAACCCAAGTTGTGACACTAAAATCAATGATTTAATCTTTAAAACGTATTAATTATTTATGTCTAAAAAATTGACTACTAAATAATTAACCCACAATTAAAATTAAATAGCGTTTTAATATTGGTATATAAAATCCCTTTTGTCATTTTATATGGTTTACGCTTTAATACATTGTTGTTTTCTAAAAATGTACACGCCGTTTTCCACTTTTTCAATTGTCAAATAGATGTAGTAATTATTGACAATCAATGGTTTATAAAATGTCTGCCCATAAATAGTGTCTTATTTCTTTCGTATTGTTGTCACAAAAAAAAGAGGTGCTGGCTTTAGACAATACTTAAAGATTTTTCTCTTTATTAACGACAGGATGTGCGTACATAGATAAAAAACGTTCAACGGCTTGTGCATCATTTACGTCAATCTTTTGTTTCAAACGCGCCATAAAAGCTGTTTTTTCTTCTAAACTATATTGACTAGCGTATTTATCTGTTCTGAAAAGTACATCATAAGCTATATATTTTGTTGGCCACAACTTATAATTTGCAATGATTTGATTGTCAATCAATTGCGTGATGGATTTGATTTGTTGATTGGCATTTGTTATCTCTTTAAGGCTATTCAATGATTCATTCAAAGGCTCTCCCGCATGAATATGAATGCGTTTTTTCTGTCCCATAATACCTTTCAGAATGGAATTAAAGTCTTCATTATCTTCTTTTACGTATTTTTCATTGTTCAAATTGGCCAATAATTCAGGAATTTTCAATGAATCCGTTGGGTCATATTCGTAAGAAATAGAGATGGGAACGATGTTTAAGGCTTGAAAATGAGCGATTAATTCCTTTTTGTCTGCCGCCATCGACAGCATTTTCAAAATACCTGAATGTGTTGCGTCGTTGCCATCTTTCGTTCGACCTTCGCGTTGTGCGAGCCAAACGGAACGGTTTTCTTTCGTGATTAATTGGTGAATGTATTGAGACATCAACTGCGAACTTTGCAACAATTCACGCGGAGACAAGCTGCGTTGCACGATAAAATTGCGGTTTATTCTTGATAAAGTGTATAAAAAAGGCTGTTTTAGCAAATTGTCACCAATGGCTGATGCCGTTAATATCATTTTTTGTTTCAATAAAGTTAGATTGATTAAAGACGTGTCGAGCAAAATATCTCGATGGTTGGAGACGAACAAATATGCCGTTTGTTTGTCCAATTTGTCAAAACCTGATGTCGTTAAACCTGCCGAACTTTCGGTCAAAACACGCTCCAAAATTGTCACCACAATCTCTCTTTGAAACGCGTGTGTGCTGTCAATTGCCGCCAAATGTTGTTGCCATTCTGCATCCGATTTGTTAGGAAAAGCGAACCGCATAATCGCATAGAGCATCGGGTCGCGGCTGACGGATTGCAAGGCTTGATTGATTTCGTGGTCATAAAACGGGCGAATCGCATCAAATTTTGTATCAATAGTAGTATCTGTTGACATGAGTTTATTGATTTTAAAGTATTTATAAAGAATGTAAAATGATTTTCTAAGTTGTTCAGACTACACAATCAAAAACGTAGAAGGGGCTTTAGGTCGTTTAGCATGCACAATCTTGCTTTTTTTACATAGTCCGCGACTTGAAGATCGCTTTAGGAACGTGAAATAAATAAAAACGCGTTTCTTAGGAACGTTAAGTAAATAAAAGCGTATTTTACTGGCTCTTTCTCGCTGCGCTCGAAAATCGCCATCTGAAGGATTTTTTAGGAGGCAGCTTGTT
>JAYSRS010000572.1:0-3161 GCA_043720935.1 Saprospiraceae bacterium | reverse complement strand
CAGTGCGCTTTTTCAAAAGCGACACGTACTATTCACGGCGTCTTTGCCGCGCGTTTTATATCTTTAAACTATTGATAATCATTTATTTATGCTAAAATTTTGAGCAATCGCTTTCAGGCATAAATTGGACACCCCCTCAGTATTTTTGTATTTTTTTCAAAAAAAGGTGTATATTTGTTGCTCAATGTTGAACTATTAATATGACTATCTCAACAATAAAATATGAGTTACAAAATATCCTTTCAGGAAAGAGCGAAGTTAGCTATGGAGAATCTATCCAAGCAATCACCCGTTACCTACGAGAAAGCGTTGGAACAAGTGAAAAAATTAAAGCAAATGAGTCAAGCAAAAGTGAAGAAACAAAGAAGCTGATTGAGTATATCAACATCAATCATCTTTGGAGCTGTGATATTAATTTCGGCTTGTTTATCTCCGCAGGTGCAGAACAACGTGTTTTTATAAAAAATACACGGCAAGTATTAAAACTAAATGACGCTATCTATTACGCCTCTTGGGTAGATTATTTCAACAATCTGCTTCTCAATAATTATTTTTTCCCAGATACAGCCTACAATTTAGTAGGGTTTTACAAGTCTGATGCGGATGTATTGTACGCTTTAGTAGAACAAAACTATATAGAATCTACACAAGCGAGTGATTTGAACCAAGTCCAAGAGTTTTTGCAGGCTAACGGCTTCAACAATACGCGCAATAATGATTATTTCCACCCCGAATTAGGGATTATCTTAGAAGACTTACATGATGAAAATGTCTTGACAGCACATGGCATTCTTTACTTTATTGATACTGTTTTCTATATAAAACCTGAATTTTTTTGGCATTAAGTTACTACTCGCATTTTGGCATTAAGTTACTACTCGCACTAAGACTTCCTAAACAATTATAAATCCACCACTTATGCCAAAAACGCGCGGCTTCCCGTGAAGGCGTGACAGGGAGTGCGCTTTTTCAAAAGCGACGCGTCCTATTCACGGCGTCTTTGCCGCGGGTTTTATATCTTTAAACTATTGATAATCATTTATTTATGCTAAAATATTGAGCAATCGCTTTCAGACATAAGTTGGACACCCCCTCAGTATAAAACGACAACAGCCTTGAAAACCGATGTTTTCAAGGCTGTTTGTTGAGACAAAATAGCTTTTTTACTGAGAGGTATCAAAATTAGGCGGCAACCGCACCAACAGATGGATATAAGGATTGCACATGATACAAATCTGAACCAGTGACGTATAAATTAATGTATTCGTCAATACTTTCGGGTGTATCATACGTATAAACATTGAGAACCCTTTTACGAACTTCAACAGGCATCATGTCGTCTAATTTATCTAAAATCCGCATAAGTCTATCCCAATGAGATAAGCCTACCCAATTTGCACTGACGGCTATTGTGTAATACCCATTCCATTCAGCAGGCCAAATTTCTACGCGGGTTAGCTGCAAACCATCTTCACGTAGCTTTTTTATGATAGGCTTTATGTAATTTACCAATACTTTTTTATCCATTTTAAAAGACCATTTTGAGGATGATTAATAGCTTCTAACATCAGTTGAGCTTGTACTTGTGTAAAACCAGATTGATAACGCAATTGTTCTGACCATTTAATGACATCCAAGATATAACGCCAATGCCTCATTAGAGGTGGATTTGTTGCGTGTAAATCATCATAACGATGCGACAAACCCGCCAAAATTATCAATTCTTTAAGATTGTGAATTTTAAAAGCGCGTGCTGTTTCAGTTTTCACAGCATCAAAAAAGTCATTATTGTGCATATTTTTGCAAATTGCAGCTTTTAAAGCTAATTCAATCACGTATCCTGCCAAATAACAGGAACCGTCGTATTGATTTTGTTTGAATAAAGCTTCGGCATCTTTAAGTCGAAGTAATGCGATGTCTTGAAATTCTTTACGTGTCATGCCTTCTAATGTGTATGCTTTTTGATACAAAAGACAAATTTAAGTAGTTCGCTTGATTTATCAAACATTTTTTGATATAATTGAAACATATTTTTTCAACAAATAAATTATCTCGCTTATTTGAAAATGCCGTATTTTGCCCTCATTAAATATAAAACCCGCCTGCACTAAGTCTTTCTAAATCATTACAAATCAACCACTTATGCCAAAAATGTGCGGCTTCCCGTGAAGGCGGGACAGGCAGTGCGCTTTTTCAAGAGCAACACGTACTATTCACGGCGTCTTTGATGTGTAAAATAGACCCCTCAGTATAAAACGGCAACAGCCTTGAAAACCGATGTTTTCAAGGCTGTTCTTGTGTTTTGTGATGAATTTTGTAAAAAAGCGTATGTTTGTAATGCAAAACAAAAATGTTTACATAAAGTGTAATTTTTTTACAAAAATTAAATAAAACATACTACCTTTGTCATGGTTATAATAGCAAAATCCGCTTTGACCCGTTTTAGTGAAAAACATAGCGCGACAATTGTTCCTTTAATGGAATGGTACGATGTCGTTTCAGAAGCCGATTGGTCAAATGTGAATGACGTAAAACAGACGTTTAATAGTGCCGATTATGTGGGCAACGAGCGCATGGTTTTCAACATAAAAGGCAATCGTTATCGGCTTGTTGCGGCGGTTTTATTTTCTATTCGTACCGTTTACATAAAATTTATTGGCACTCATGCCGAATATGATAAAATTGATGTCGAAACAGTAGAATTTAATCAATGACAATTACGAACGAATTAGAATTAAAAATGGCTTTCAATCAATTGGATACATTGATAGCGAATATGGGCAACGATGTGGACAAGCAAGCCCAAGCCCGTTTATTGGCGGAAGCCATTCAAAGCTATGAAAAAGAATATGTGTCTTTTCCATTACCCACGACTTTAATCGGTATGATTGAGTTGAAAATGTACGAAATGAAGCTAAAACAACGTGATTTAGCTACTATTTTGGGTATCGAAAGTTCCCGCGTTTCAGAGTATTTGAATGGAAAAAGAAAAATTAATTTAGAATTTGCTAAAAAAATCCATGAAAAATTGGGCATTGATGGCAATTTTATTTTGAAATCAATTTAATTTGTAGTTATTAAAATGCCCCTAATCTGTTGATACTCAACTTTATATGTTGAGTATTTTCTGCAAAAGGTCATCCATTTGTTTTTCTTTAACG
>JAYSRS010000571.1:0-9024 GCA_043720935.1 Saprospiraceae bacterium | reverse complement strand
TTAGACAACCAAGAAGTATTAACTGCCTACAAAGGGCAATCAAAAGTAGAAAGCGGATTTCGTTTTTTGAAAGACCCCCAATTTATAGCCGCCACTTTGATTTGTCAAAAAACCAGAAAGAGTCGAAGCGTTATTGTTCATTATGACCCTCGCCCTGACCGTTTACGCCGCACTAGAATACAGAATTAGGCAACAATTAGACGAAAAAAACGAAACCGTCCAAAATCAATTGGGAAAACAAGTGAAAAATCCAACCACAAGATGGGTTTTTCAATGTTTTAGCAATATTCACGTCCTCTATGGACAAGAAAAAAACATCATTTTAAATTTAAAACCCATCAATCAACAAATTATAAACCTATTAGGTGATAAGTACAATAAATACTATTTTCTAATTTAGGTGTGGGAAATGTCGGATAGATACAATTTTTTGCTCGAATTTGTACTAAGGTCTGTATGCCAATTGGTAAGTTTTTCATTCTGCAAAGGTAAGCAAAACAATAAATAAAGGTAAAATTTTCATTTGCCTAAAAAAAGGAACCCCTCAGTATTTTTAGTAAAAAAAGCAAAAAATCAATGTTTTTTGCCTTAAAAAGTTGTCAAATCGGAACGTCCACAACAATATTTAGAAAACCGTTTTAAATAGAGAAAAAATGAAAAACTGTAGAAGTATCCTACTCGTAATCTTGGTTTTAGCCTTATTTAGCTATAAAACCAAGCCCTCATCCGTTTCAAAACTGGACAGCACCAACTTCGTAGATGCCCAAAGTGATAAAAATGGGAAACCGTTTTTTGTCGGCGATTCATTGGCAAAAGCAACCGAAAATTGGGAACTTACTTTTTCCGATGAATTCAACGACAATAAAATAGATACGAAGAAATGGACAGTTGAAAATACTGTAAAAAAACGCGTTGACGTTACGCTTTACGCCGATGAGGGGCAAGTGGAAGAAAAAGACGGCAATGCGTTTATCTATTATCGGAAATCAAGTAAGCATGATTCGGCTTATTTTGCGGGTCGGTTTAATTCACAAGGCAAGTTTGCACCGACTTACGGCTATCTTGAAACGCGGATGCACCTCATCAAACCGAACGGTTGCCAAACGGCTTTTTGGATGATGCCAAACGGAGAAGGCAACACCGCACCGAACGGCGTAAAAGACGGCACGGCGAATGACGGTGCGGAGATAGATATTGTGGAAGGCAATAAAATGAAAGACGCTTATTCGTCGGGTTTGCATTGGGACGGCTACGCAAAACCTGCCCATAAATCGAATGAGTCAATGATAAAAGCCCCTAAATTGCACACCGAAGAATACCACGTTTTTGGCTTTGAATGGACACCCACTTTTCTCAAATTTTACTACGACGGCAACTTGGTAAGAACCATAGATAAGCCTTCTTTAATTCCTCTCGTAGCGCATTATATCTATTTTTCGGGCAGTTTTTTGGTCAAAATGATTGGGTAACGGGCGATGTGCGGAACAATGATTTTATCCAAAAAGGGAATAGAGACAAGGCGTATATTGATTACGTAAGGGTGTATAAAAGCACGTTAAAATAGTAATTTTTAAAAAAATACTGAGGGGGTCTATTTGAAATCAGATAAGTAGTTGTATTGAAAAATCCATCAACGGACTATATTTGAAATTCTGCTTACAGAACCCGTTTATAAATGACGTGATTTAAGTCCATTAAAATTATAAATAATTAATTTTCAATTATTTATAATTTTTATACCCCCTCAGTATAATTTTTATTTTTTGCAAAATTCGGCTTTTTTATGGTTAATGTAGCAAAAAATAAAGCCTAAAATTTGCCAAACTGACTTTAAATGTTGTACATTTGGCAAAATTTAAAAGATTCAGAAGGATGAAAATTGTAGGCAGACAAAAAGAAATAGACCTCTTGCAAAGTTTATTGGCGCAAGAAGAAGCGTCGTTCGTGGCGGTTTATGGGAGAAGGCGTGTTGGCAAAACCTATTTGGTGCGGCAAGTGTATAAAAAGCAAATGGTCTTTGATTGTAGTGGTGTTCTTCGCGGCGACACAACGCAACAATTAGAAAATTTTTGGCGCACACTCTGCGACCAATACCCTAAAAAAGCTCCAAATACACCACCTCAAACGTGGATTGAAGCCTTTTTTCAATTGCGCGCTGTCTTAAATACGTTAAAATCGGATGCGCCAAAAGTCATTTTTTTAGATGAAATCGCTTGGTTTGAGACACTCAATTCAGGTTTTTTGAGTGCTTTGGATGGGTTTTGGAACCAGTATTGTACCAAACGTTCAGACATTATTTTAGTCATTTGTGGCTCTGCCGCTTCCTGGATAATCGAAAAAGTCATCAATGATAGAGGCGGTTTGCACAACCGTTTGACGCATCGAGTGCTTTTAAAACCGTTTACTTTGGGCGAAACAAAGGCGTTTTTAGAATCAAAAAAAGTAAGACCGACGCTGAAAGAAATTGCTCAAATTTATATGGCCGTTGGGGGCATTCCTTATTATTTGAAGGACATAAAGGCGGGATTCAGCGTCCCTCAAATACTTGACCAACTGTTTTTTGAGGAGCAAGCCCTTTTGAAAGATGAATTTCAGAACCTGTATGCCGCCCTTTTCAAAAACAATACTTTCCACGAAACGATTGTGGCCGCCTTAGCGAGCAAAAGCAAGGGTTTGACGCGCAATGAAATCATACAAGCATCGGGCGTGAAAAGTGGCGGCGGACTTTCCCTTGTCCTAGAAGAATTGGTGCAATGCGGGTTTATCAAGCAGATATTCCCAATTACGAAGTCAAAAGAGGAGAGTTTGTACCGTTTGATTGACGAATTTTCACTATTTTACTACAAATTTTTAGCACATGGAGAAGCCCAAAACAGTTGGTCGCTTATTACGCAAAAACAATCTTTCAAAATATGGTCGGGCTATGCTTTTGAAAATCTATGCTTCAAACATATTGCCCAAATAAAACAAGCGTTGAGCATCGGCGGCGTGATAACGAATGAATATGCCTACACTTTCAAAGGAAATGCGGACACCCAAGGCATTCAGATTGATATGATGATTGAACGAGCCGATAATTGTATGAACCTGCTCGAAGTCAAATTTTACGATAAAGAATTTGTTATTTCCAAAGATTACGAACAGGAATTGAGGGAAAAAGTCGCCATTTTCAGAGAACAAACACGCACCCGAAAGAGCATTTTTGTTACGATGCTTTCCGCTTATGGGGTCAAAAGAAACGAACATTATTTAAGCGTCGTGACCAATCAATTGCTGATTGATGATTTATTTACTTTTTGAGTTTTGGATTAGACATAGCTACTCACCCCCTCAGTATTTTTGAATTTTTACAAGAAAAAATATGAAAAACTACCTATTATCTCTTCTATTTCTCTCGTTCATTGCTCAATGCGGATTGGCACAAACGGCAACCAATAAACGCCCAAATGTCCTATTCATCCTTGTGGACGGTCTCGGAATGAAAGATTTGAGCTGCACAGGCAGCACATTTTATGAAACACCCAATGTAGATAGAATCGCCAAGGAAGGAACGGTTTTCACGCAAGGTTATGCCGCTTGTTCCGTGTGCAGCCCTTCGAGAGCGAGTATTATGACGGGAAAATTTGCGGCAAGACATGGGATTACGGATTGGATTGGCGCAAAATCGGGTACAGATTGGCGGACTGAAAAACGGAATAACAAATTGCTACCCGCCGATTATGTCCACGCGTTGCCCAAAGAAGATAGGGTGTTGCCCGAAGTGATGAAGGTAAATGGTTATAAAACTTTTTCTGCGGGTAAATGGCATTTGGCCGAAAAAGGGTCATACATACGTATCAATAAATTAGATTATGAATAGCCAGTATGCAATTTTGGAACGGGATGTCGAGTTTCGGACACGCCTAGGCGTTGCTACGTGTCCGACATCCGAAATCGAAAAAGTATTTACGGCAATTCAATAAAAAAAGTGTCTTTTGTTCAGCACAAATAAACCAAAATACTGAGGGGTCTCTTAATTTTCTACACAACTATAAAATTAAAAAAAAATGGCATTTAGTCGTCGGAATTTTGTAAAAAGTGCTTCTGTTTTGGCCTTGGGCGCAACGATGCCCTTGGAATTAATCGCCGCCATGCGCCGCCGTATTTCGCCTAGCGACAAGATTCAAGTCGGTTTGATTGGGGGAAATGGCATGGGTTTTTCAGACTTAAAATCGTTTTTGAAAAACAGCGTATTTGAGTGCGTAGCGATTGCCGACGTATCATAATGGGTACAAATTGCCGAATTATTGAGTGTAATTGAAGCTAAAAGCCCTTGTTTTCGATTGAAAACAAGGGCTTTTTAGGTTTTATACTGAGGGGGTATTGTTTTTATCTTGAAGCTGTAGCTGTAGCTTTTCTAATTGTTCTTTCAATCTTTTCAACTCTTTTTCAGCTTCTATTTTACCTTTTTCAGCTTCCATTTTACCTTTTTCAGCGGCTTCAAGCCTTTGCTCTCTTTGCTCATTTGCACGGCGTTCGCGTTCAGCTTCTGCCTCCATAAAGTCCTCCATGACCATTGCATGAAGCAAGTCGGGGTTGCTGACAATGGCACGACCCAAATGTTTGACAACACGGGCAATGCGTGGGTCTTGTGTCGAACCCATGTATTCTAAAACATGGTTATTTGCCGTTTTGTATTTGTTTTGATTAAATACATCCAGCATTTGCTCTAATTCTGTTCTAACCTGCATTTTTAATCGAGGAATTTGTATCGCATATAAATCATGCGAGAGTTTTTCTACGAAATCTTCTTTAACATTTAACTTACGCTTTGAGATGGCATTGACATATTGCCGCTCCACCTTTAAAACGGGGATTTTAACGTTTTTTAAGCGAAATCCGAGAAAATAAATGGCGATTATCGGATAACGATCGTCTTGGGTTTTCTCATTTTCGGTTAAAATAATATGCGATTTCATATAATTAAAACCCAAATAAGTTTGAAAACGCCCAATTTTAAAGCCGTTTTTGGCTTTTTGAATTTCAATTAAAACCGTTTTTAATTCACCTGACTTTGTTCTGATGACGGCTTTAAAATCCAATCTAAATATCTGCACACCGCCTACAGTTGTTTCTGTAAACTCTTGCGATTGCAGTTCTAGTGAAACAATTGTTACACCCAAAATAACTGACAAAATATCTTTGGCTATCTCGGTGTTTTCCATCAAATACTTGAAAACAACGTCATAAATCGGATTGGCAATTTTCATAGTGATACTTTGTCTTACAAAATTATGGTTAAAAAAATGATTGTCCAAATTGAGACTACAAAATTAGAACATTGTGTTCATGTTTGCAAATTTTCAAAACAATTTTTATTAAACAAATATATTTTTAAAACAATTTAAAAGATAATTTTTAGCCAAGTGTGCCATTGATATTGAAAATAGGTTTTCTTGGTGTCCGATTTTTGGCGACTTTATAAAGCCACGCCCGAGGATTATCGGGAACGCCTTTTATTTTCCACGTTTCCAAAGCGGCCACGAGGGTTTCTTGCACAATGTCTTCGGCAAGCTCGACATTTGGTAAACCAAATAATTTGGTCAAAACGGCGGTCATTTTTCCCGCTTCATGGCGGAACAAATGCGCGACAAGTTGTTGATTATCAGTGGTTTGGCTCATAGTTTTTTAAAATCATTGTGATTTTATGGGCCACTGATTGGGCTGTTTTGGCTTTTCAAAACCCGCTGGAATAGCCATTTTTGAATGCGTTTGAAAGTATAAAACACACGCATTGCGCCACCAAACGGCTTCTTTTTCTTGAATCGTCAATAACATTCTGACTTGCTCAAAACGTTCTTTATCTACTTCTGACGCACCGCGCGCCCATATTTTTTGCATTTCTCTCACCGATTCTACGCCGCCGTAATAGCTGCCACACAACTCATCCCACAACGAATTGCCCGATTTCATGCGGTATTTCCAAGGCAAATGATGAAACCACAGTAAATACTCGTCGGGACAAGATTTTGGGTCAGAAAACGCTCGCCACGACCTTTACTTTCTCCAAATACTGAGGGGTCAAAATCAAGGCATTGGCATTGACGTTCGTCAAAACGACGCTGTTAATTCCAATTGACGCGTTCGCCCGTGCGTAATATTTATAACGTGTGTCCACATAATCGGGCAACCGATGCCAATCCCACAACGACGCCCCTGCATAGCCACGTTCGACGTGTCGATTGAGGTTGTCCGAATTGCCAAAAATAGTGATGCCCTCGATTTGAGCGCGGTATTCCGCAAAGCGTGCTGCATCGGCAACGGGGACGTAACGCAGCCATAAATCGTAGCCGTCCTCGGCTCTAAGAAAGTGGATTTGCGTCAAAAAAAGAAGGCAGAAAGTGAGTACGTTCGTTTTAGTCAACATCATTGGTGTAGTCGTTTTAGTCAATTTTTAGATAGAAAAACATTGTTAGAAAGCAAATATCTTATTTATTGGCATTTTTACGGTAGTTTTGCTACATAATTTATAAAAATAGGGAGTAGCCTCTTGGAGGGTTTATCTTACAAAATTACGTCTTATGGACAATCGTTTTTTTACTAAACTGTCGTTCTTTAATTCGTATCACGGACTTCAGTCCGTGAATGTGTGGCATTCACGGACTGAAGTCCGTGATACAAACTAGGGGGGTGATACTTAAATCAATTATTTATCTATGAAAATGGAACAAACCATGCGTTGGTACGGGCCGAATGACCCTGTTAGCCTTTGGGATATTCGTCAAGCAGGTTGTACGGGCGTTGTTACAGCCTTGCATCATGTTCCCGTAGGCGACGTTTGGACGGTCGCGGAGATTCAAAAACGCATCGCAGAAGTTGAATCAGCAGGTCTGACTTGGACGGTTATCGAGAGCCTGCCCGTGCATGAGGACATCAAAAAACAGAACGGCAATTTCAAGGTTTACATCGAAAATTACAAAAAAAGCCTTGAAAACATCGCCATAAGTGGCCTAAAAGTCGTCACGTACAACTTTATGCCCATTTTGGATTGGATGCGGACGGATATTTCTTACCCGATGGCCGATGGTAGCAAAGCCTTATTTTTCGAGAAAGTTGCGTTTATCGCCTTCGATGTCTATCTATTGAAAAGACCGAATGCGGCGATCGATTATGCCAAAGGGGAGTTGCTGAACGCGCAAAAACGCTTGGCCACCATGACCGAAGCGGAAAAAGAGATGTTGTTTCGTAACGCCTTACTCGGCTTGCCCGGGAGTGAGGAACGGTTTACGGAAGCGCAAATTTTGGCAGCTTTGAAAACTTACGCGCACATTGACGCGGCTCTTTTGAAGGCGCATTTGTTCCATTTTCTAAGAGAAATTGTCCCCGTAGCCGAAAAATTGGGGCTGCAAATGGCGATTCATCCCGACGACCCGCCCTACCCTATTTTGGGTTTGCCGCGTATCGTCAGCACCGAACAAGACGCCGTTGATTTGCTCAACGCTGCGCCTTCTCCTGCAAACGGCTTGTGTTTTTGCACGGGTTCTTACGGCGTTCGGAGCGACAATGACTTGACAGGCATGATTCAACGTCTTGGTAATCACATCCATTTTTTGCATTTACGGAATACAAAAAGCGACGAAAACGGCAATTTCTACGAAGCCGACCACCTCGACGGCGACGTAGATATGTACGCAGTGGTCAAAGAATTGGTCATTTTGATGAAAAAACGCGGCGTTTCGATTCCGATGCGGCCTGACCACGGTCATCAAATGCTCGATGATTTGAAAAAAACGACATATCCTGGGTATTCGGCGATTGGTCGTTTGCGGGGTTTGGCGGAGTTACGGGGCTTGGAATTGGGGATTGCACGGTCACTTTAAAACGGGATTGATTTGTTTTTCAACGTCGTCGAGGTTACAAACCTCGCCGACGTTTTGTTTATAGTCTCCGTGAAAAAGGTCAAAGTATGTAACTTTCAAATCGTTTTGCGTTAGAATACTGAACAATAAAAAAGCGCAATAATGCTCAAATACTGAGGGGTATAAAATTGCCTAACTAATTTATTTTCATTGATATAATTTTATCTAATTACGTAAAAAAACATGGTATTCAAACATTTATGCGCGGTAATTGCCTTGCTCGGCACGTTTTCGTCAGCCTTTGGGCAATCAAAAATGATATATGGCCCCCGCCATTTGATTTTTGCGGACATTCCTAAAAATTGGGTTCAAATGCCCATTGAGCAAGCCCCGTTTTTCATCAAACCCGATGAAAAAGACGTGGATAACAAGACGTATATGTACATTTTGGGTATAGATTACTCAATTAATCCCGATTTGAACGAGTGGATTAAAGCTAACAGCGACGAATTGGCAACGAATTTTGAAGGGCTAAAAATGGACAGCCTCGCTTTGATATTCGACAATTTGAAGCAGGAAGGCTACACAACAGGCCGCTACAAAATCGTCACTTACGTCTATCCCGATAAGCGCAACGAAGCCTTATTGATTGTCGAATGCACAAATTCAATTATTTCAATTGTGATGTCTGCCGCCGACAGCAAAGTGTTTGAGAAAAACCTTCCCGCTTTTAAAGAATTGGTAGCATCCATAAAAATAATGGCAGCAACGGTTAAAATAAAAGATTAAAACGCAAAAATACTGAGGGGGTATCTCTTTCTAGCAAACGCCTTGATGACCACAATCATCAAGGCGTTTTTACTCAAAAAAAGCGTTTTATCCTACATACGTTCCCAAGTTTTGCGTTGTGTCCGCGCAACTCAAAACTCAAAAAGCGTAACTCAAAACTTGATAAATACTGAGGGGGTGTCCAAAATCGTTCATTTTATGTAATTTTGCTTTTTTACGGGCTTTTTAAATAGAAAAGATGGAAAGAAAATTCAATATCACGGGCAATTGCTTTGCTCACATGCATTACATGGCTGATGTTTTTTGTCTAAAAAAGCGTTTTATACTGAGGGGTGTCTAAAATCGTTTGTTTTATGTAATTTTGCCTTTTTACGGGCTTTTTACGGGCTTTTTAATT
>JAYSRS010000570.1:0-27366 GCA_043720935.1 Saprospiraceae bacterium | reverse complement strand
AAACACAAAACCCGAAACTCAAAACTTGAAAAATTACTGAGGGGTTCTAAATTCAAGAATTTTATTTTTAATCGCTGACGCAACTTCCGTCACCGTTCCACTGCCATCAATTTCAACGATATACGCATTGTGTTTTTCTTTCAAATATTGGATGGCGCGCCCATATTTCTCCCGCGTTTCAGTCAGATTCGTCTCAAACAACTCCTCGGGCTGATTGCGTTTAGCCATGCGCTCTCGACAGGTTTTATTATCGACATTGATGAAGAAAATAATGTCGGGTCGTAAGGCAAACTGATTGAGTGACATCACATCGTCGAACGAAAAAGCGGGCGTACTTTGATAGACCAACGATGATAAATAGTATCGGTCGCATAGTACAATATTGTTGCAATGTGCTGATAACCAAGGTTTTATAAGATTTTGACAATGGTCGAGCCGATTCGTTGCGAAGGCAAGTGGCAACACGTTTGGATGGAAATCGGTTATTTTTTTTGTTAAAATCCCCCGTATGAACGGCCCCGCACACGAGGCGTCATTGGGTTCAAAAGTGGATTTTACATGACCTTTATAAACAATATCGAGCATCGAAAACAGTTCTTTTGAAGCCGTGGTTTTTCCCGAGCCGTCTAGCCCTTCGATGACGATAAATAGCGCGTCGTGGTGCATTTTTTTCTATAATGATGAATGATTTATCTTAGGAAGATCCCTTCAATCTTTCTAAGATTTTGTTTGACAATTTTGCTTAATTTATTGAAATCGAAGCCTAGTCTTAGGAAGATTCCTTCAATCTTCCTAAGACTGATTCAAGCTATAAATGATGAATTTCGACGGCCAAAGGTAGGCTAAAACGAGCATTTCAGGGTCTAATTATTGGTGTTTTATAGATTTGACAACTTTCTGGAAGTTGTCAAATCTCAATAATAGCGCAAAAACAGCTTAATTTAACTGATTTGTGAGCAAGACGCCTTAACTTCGCCGCAAAACGTGACTGATAAAATATGTTGGAACACTGGCTACAACCCGTCCAAACAAAGCACATTCAAGGCTTTGACGCGCTTGAAGAAAGGCAATTTGGACGAAAAATCAAGATTTATACTGAGGGGTCGCCCGTTGACCTGACGACTTTGCAAATTGCGGTGATTGGCATAGGAACAGAAGACGCCGATGCGGTGCGGTCGTTTTTATACCGTTTGAGCTATCCGTTCGACCAACTTGTGGTCGGTGATTTGGGCAATTTCAGAAAAGAAGAAAACTCGTTTATCGTGCCGCTTTTAGCCGAATTGTTGGCAAGTGGTATCGTGCCGATACTCATTGGTTACGCCGAAGATTTTACGCTGCCGCAATTCCAAGCCTTCCGAAATGCTCGAAAAGCCGTCAATTTGGTCTTGATTGACGAAAAAATCCGCCACGCACGGACTTTAAAGGCCGAAAATTACTT
This sequence comes from Saprospiraceae bacterium, assembly GCA_043720935.1. Taxonomy (GTDB): domain Bacteria; phylum Bacteroidota; class Bacteroidia; order Chitinophagales; family Saprospiraceae; genus JAAFJT01. Next base: position 25,928 of record JAYSRS010000570.1, on the reverse strand, counting down.
CCTCCATCAGATTCTCGACGACCCGCATTTGTTCAATTGTGGCGTCATAGGCTTGCAAACGCATTTCACCGACCCCTCAGTAATGCGGCATTTTGAGGAGAAAAATTTTGAGTTAGTCCGCCTCGGCAAACTCCGAACGAGCCTCGATGAAGCCGAGCCGATTATCCGCGATGCCGATGTTATCAGTATCAACTTGGCCGCCTTAAAGATGAGCGAAGCCCCTGCGCAACTCGACGGCTCGCCGAACGGACTGACGAGCGAAGACGCATGTCAAATCGCACATTACGCAGGAGCGAGTGACAAGTTGATGAGTTTTGGGATTTACGGTTTTCGCCAAAAATTTGACCGCGATCAACAAACCGCGCAAGTAGTTGGGCAAGTGATTTGGTATTTTATTGACGGCTTTGTGAGCCGTCAACGTGACTTCCCGATGCCGTCGGCTATGAAGCAAATGACGCAATATGTCGTCGAAATCCCCTCTTTTGAGTACCGTTTGACGTTTTGGCGGTCAAATCGAAGCAATTTGTGGTGGATGGAAATCCCGTTGAAAGCCAAACGCAAACACGACCGTCACCGCCTCGTGCCGTGCAGCTACAACGATTATTTGCAAGCCTGCAACGACGATTTGCCCGAACGGTTGTTCAATGCGTTTAGGCGGTTTGTGGATTAGAGGTAGAGAAGTGTGCTTCTTGCGTTTCAGACAATTTTCAACAAAAAAATAAGCCGCGTAGTCATTGACCACGCGGCTTTTATATATATCGAAAAATTCGATTTATAGATATTAAGCAGCCACTTCTTCCGCCACTTCAACAGCAGTTTCAGCACCAACGGCAGCGACTTCAACGGTAACCGAAGCAATCACTTCTTTGTGCAAAACAACCGATGCGACGTGCGTACCGATTTCCTTGATGGCTTCCATAACAACCTTCTTGCGTTCAACCGTTACGCCGAGTTGTTCAGCGATAGCAGCCGTTACTTGAATGCTGTCAACAGAGCCGAACAATTTGCCCGAAGAACCCGCCTTAGCTGTGATTTTAACAGTTTTGCCGTTCAATTGAGCAGCAACTGCTTGGTATTCGCCCAATTTAGCCATGTCTCTTTTGTCAAGAGCGCGGATAATGGACGCATATTTGCGGCGATTGGAATCGTTTGCAACGATGGCCATGCCTTGTGGGATAAGGAAATTATTGCCAAAACCGTCACGTACTTTGACAGTTTGGTATTGTTCGCCCACTTTCTCAACGTCTTTCAACAAGATGATATTCATGATAAGAATGTCTTATTTTTTAATTAAAGAGATGAGTTATGAGTTATGAGTTATGAGTTATGAGAGATGAGTTATGAGTTATGGATTATGAGTTTACGGCAATACATACCTAAAACTTATAATTCATAACTCATAATTCATAACTCATAATTCATAACTCATAATTCATAACTTATGATTATTTCATAAGGTCAGCCAAATATGGCAAATAACCTAAGTGACGCGACCGTTTAACGGCTTGAGCGACTTTGCGTTGGTATTTCAACGAGTTACCCGTGATGCGACGGGGCAACAATTTGCCTTGCTCATTGATAAATTGGAGCAAAAAATCTGCATCTTTGTAATCAATATATTTGATGCCAAATTTGCGGAAACGGCAGTATTTCTTCCGTTGCTGTCCGATATTCGGATTGCTTAGGAATTTAATATCATCTCTGCTCGTAGATGTTTTGGATATTATCTTCTTCTTTTTGATGACGATTAATTTTAAATTTTTGAATTGAAATGTCCAATTTTACTAGCGAAAACTGGGCTTTGCGGAGACAACCGCGCTACTTTTAGGAATTAAAAATTAAAAATTAAGGATTAAAATCCCGCCTTTAATCTTCACTAATTCCTTGGATTACGCTGCGACTTCTTCGTCTAAGACTAAGACTTCTTCAGCTTTTTCCTTAGCGGCTTTGAGGGCTTCGGCACGGCGATTGCCGACTTTACCCGTCCGTTTGTCGCTGTTGTACTGCACGCCGTACTTATCGAGAGCTACCGTTAGAAAGCGCAAGATTTTGTCGTCGCGGCGCAATGCCAATTCTGTTTTGTCAATCGACATCCCTGTTTGGCCCGCAAATTCAAGGCAAAAATAGAGACCGCTGTGGCGTTTGTTAATCGGATATGCGAGTTGACGCAAACCAATTTCGTTGAAATGCACGATAGAATAACCTTCTGCGGTCAACATATCGGTGTATTTCTGTACTGTCGTACTTACTTCATCGCTCGACAGAGTGGGATCTACGATGAAGGTAACTTCGTAATTACGCATGATGCTCGAAGTGATTTCGTTAAAAAAATAATGAATTTAAGCATTTTAGCGGCTTTTTTCGCTAAAATTGCGTTTTCTTGTCAAAAACGCCCGCAAAAGTAGTCTTTTTGAACCAACTAAAAAAATTTAGGGCGAAAGTTTTTCTAAAAACAGAAGAAAAACAAAAAAATAAGGGGGCGGGGTAAAAATTAGGTGTTATGTTAGCGGCGAAAAATTCTTCTTTAAACCTGTAAAAAAATAAATGCTAAAAATCGCGCATTCGCCCATTTATAAACTCCAATTGCCAGACGGACACCGCTTTCCGATGCTCAAATACGAGTTGATTTGCGAGCAATTGCTCTACGAAGGAACGGTGACGAACGACAATATTTTTCACCCAACAATGCTCACGCCCGAAGTCATTTTGAGAACGCACACTGCCGATTATTGGCAGCGTTTGAGCCGTGCGGAATTGACGCCAAAAGAGATGCGAAAAATCGGTTTCCCACTCACCGAACAGCTTATAAAACGGACAATTACTATTGCGGGCGGAACGGTCGAATGCGCGCTTTTTGCCTTGAAATATGGCGTTTCGATGAACACGGCGGGCGGTACGCACCACTCTTTTAGCGACCACGGCGAAGGTTTTTGTATGCTCAACGACGTGGCGATTGCTGCTAACTATTTGATTGACAATAACTTAGCAAAACGCATTTTAATTGTTGACCTCGACGTGCATCAAGGAAATGGAACGGCGGAGATTTTCAGAATTTCCAATCGGAGTTGGTCAAAAATGAAGAAAGATGATCAAAATACCTTCTCAAAAGGTCAAAATACTGAGGGGCCTCTTTCAGAAAATTCAGGACGTGTTTTCACATTCAGCGTTCACGGGGCGAACAATTATCCCTTACACAAGGAGCAAAGTGACCTTGATATTGGCTTGCCCGATGGCGTTGAAGATGCGTTTTATCTAAAAATTTTATCAGAAAATTTGAAGCGACTATTTGATGAAGTAGAACCCGATTTTGTCTTTTTCAACTCGGGCGTTGATGTTTTGGCGACCGATAAATTGGGTAAACTCAAACTCACACAGGAGGGTTGTCGGCAGCGCGACCTTATGGTTTTTGAAATGTGCAAAAAAAACAATGTGCCTATCTCCGTAAGCATGGGCGGCGGCTACTCGCCACGCGTAGCGACGATTGTTGAAGCCCACGCTAATACTTTCCGAACCGCGCAATCAGTCTTTTTTTGAGATACACACAAAGATTTTGTTTCACACAGAGATCACAAAGAACACAGAGTTTTTGATTTTTTTGTACACATAACGTTTGTAAAAAGTATGTACATAAAACGCTGTGTCCTCTGTGTCCTCTGTGTGAAACACTCAAATTTTGCCTGATTCGGCGAAGCTGTAATAGCCCGAGTTGGCAATAATCACGTGGTCGGCGACTCTAATATCCAGAAATTTACCCGCCGCGCAGAATTTTTCGGTCATTGTAATGTCCTTTGGGCTTGGTTTTAGCTGCCCCGACGGATGGTTATGCACCAAAATCAGGGTACTTGCCAAGGCTTCAATCGCAGGGCGAAACACCATTTTAGCATCCACTAAAACGCCGCCGACACCGCCAGAACTGATGCGGTGTTTGCCCATCACAACACTCGCGTTGTTCATCAAAACAACCCAAAATTCCTCGTGTGGGAGGTCAATTAAATGCGGCAACATGAGTTGAAAAACATCGTAGCCATTGCCGATATTGTCGTTTTTTACAATATCACTCAATTGGCGGCGGCGGCCAATTTCAAGAGCAGCGGCGATTGTAATGGCTTTGGCTTCACCAATGCCCTTGAATTTCATCATATCTTTGACCGAACGGCGGCCTAATTCTGAAAAACTGCCGTTGACGGAGTGCAAAATGTCTTCTGCAATATCCATCGCGTTCGCGTCGGCTGTTCCCGAGCCAATCATAATGGCCAAAAGGTCGGCGTCAGTAAGGGCGGCATTGCCGAAAGTGAGCATTTTTTCACGGGGACGGTCTTCTTCGGCCCACGTTTTTATCGAAGTTGTAAAGCGTTGTTTGTTGGATGGAACGGCGTGATAAGCTCTCATGGCACGTGCTGTTTTAAGTTGATTGATTTTGAAAATGAAGGTCAAAGTAGTTGCTACATTGTTATCCTTTCGGTGGACGCGGCTCGATAATCTCAAAATTGAAACCGCCACGCACGTACTCTGCATACATGTCCGCATCGAAAGCATACAACTGCGCGGGCCTGTGCGCGACCCCCCTCAGTATAGATACCTCTTTTAAGATATTCATTTTTAAGAATTTCGTTCTAAAATTTCGTTTGTTCAAACCGTCTTTTGGCAAGCCCAAAATGGTTTCATAAAGCCGTTGCAGTTGCGTTAAAGTGAACAAATTGGGCAATAATTCAAAGCCAATTGGCTGATAACGAACTTTTCCGCGCAATCGTTGTATGGCGGTTTCCAAAATATCAGCATGGTCAAATGCCAAAATTGGAAGGTCATCAATCGCAAACCAGCCCACATCTTTAGCGTCTGATTCGGCACTAATTTTATACTCCGCCAAGTTGATAAGGGCATAATAAACGACCGTCACAACACGACCACGTGGGTCGCGTTCGGGCGTTCCGAAGGTGTACAATTGTTCAATAAAAACGTTTTCGACACCCGTTTCTTCCTTCAATTTGCGCAAAGCTGCGGCCTCCAAAGGCTCATTCATATCCACAAAACCGCCTGGCAAAGCCCAATTGCCTTCGAAAGGCTCGTGTCCACGTTGAATCAGTAGCACTTTTAAGCGCGCTGATTCGTCCAATCCGAAAATAACGCAATCCACGGTCAACGAAGGGCGTGGGTATTTATATGTATAAGCCATGTTCTTTTTTTTTTAATGATGGCCCAAAATTACACTTAGTTTTAAGAAAAACTAAGCGTGTATTATTTTTTAGAAAAGAGGTGCTTTTTAAGGGAAATAGAAACAACACATCACGGGCATTTCTGTTGCTATGACGGGTTTTATGGAAATGGTTTTAATCCCGTAAACGTGTCACACATAGCCAATGGGCTTATTTTCGAGTGTGTTACTTAATTATTTTTAAGTGCTTCGACTAAATTATTTATAAGAATACTGAGGGGTCGCTAATTTTCACAAATTATTGATTTTAAATTAGTTACAACTTGACGCGGGTTTGAAACCCGCGTCAAGTTTTGTGCTAAATAATTTTGTTGAGCCACTTAAATAAAATATTTTAAATAAGTAATTTTAGGCCAGCCCGTGATAGATTTTTTTTTGTGATATAAAATGCCTAAAACATACCGTTTACACATTATATATAACCGTATAATTTATACCTATATTAATTAGTAAAATTCATGCACAAAAAAAATATGTTTTCTTTAATGACTTAATAACAAATAAAGTGTTCTAACTTTGTCAGGATATTTATAAAACAAGCTAAGAACTCTGGCACTACTTTAAAACAACTGCGTAAAATAATTCGCGGATTATTGCAGACAAAAAACAACTTTACGATGAAAAAAACTTACACAATCCTATCAGTATTGGTATGTATTGCCGTATTCGGCACGCTCAGGGCACAGCCCGTAAAAAGCTTTCAAGGAAATAATTTCCTCGTTCACGTCACGGCATTTCTCGAAAATCGCCCCACGTCTTACTTCTACAACCTAGAAGGTGTTTTCGCAAAAGAAGACAATAAAGGCATTTGGCATTACTTTTTGGGTAGCTACAAAACGCTTGAAGAAGCAGACGAAATCAAACGCGATGTTGTGGCAAAGGGCTATCCTTACGCCTATGTGGTGGACGTTGAAAAAGTGCGCCGCGAATGCAAACTGACGTGCGACAGCGACCCGTCGATTGACCCCTCAGTACCATCGGTCATGCGGCAGATTCGCAGCTTGCATCACTTGCTTTTCGATTTCAGAAAGCATAGTTTGTCCGCCGATTCTAAGGCGCAACTCGACAAATTATCGTCAATTTTGACGGGAAACAGTATGTACAACGTCGAATTTAAGGGTTATACCGACGCCGTTGGCACGCCTGAGTTCAATCAAGCCTTGTCGGAACGCCGCTCTGAAACCGCAAAAGCCTACGTTTTAGGGAAGGGCGTTATCGCAAGTCGGACGACAACAAGCAGTTATGGCATGGAAAATCCGATTGCTAAAAACTTAAAAAACGGGAAAGATTGCCCCGAAGGACGAAAATTCAACCGCCGCGTCGAGATTTTTATCACCGACGCTGAGGGCAATGTCTTGAATGCCTTGATTGAACCGTTTGATATTCCGACGGATTTGGTTTTGGCGAGTACGCGGGATGAAAAGAAATTGACGAAGGGCAATAAATAGACCCCTCAGTATTTTTTGAGTTTTGTTCCTTCTGAATGACAAAGGGTTTTGAGTTACACGTAACTCAAAACCCTTTGTCATTCGGAAGGAACAAAACCCAAAACTAAGCCGCCGCTAACTCAATCACTAAGTCGTCTTGCGTCACCAAAGTCCGTTCGGGTAAGTGAATTTTTTTCACTGTTCCTGCCATCGGCGACGTAATTGTTGACTCCATTTTCATCGCTTCTATGATAAACAACGGCGTATTCGACGTGACGATATCCCCTTCTTTGACCAAAATCCGACTGACTGAGCCTTGCAACGGCGCACCAATGTCGAATTTTGAGGCCACTTTTTGGTGCTTCGCCACCTTCGTTTCCACTTTTTTATCCTTCACGACAATCGAGCGCGTTTGTCCGTTGAGTAAGAAAAAGACTGTCCGTTCTCCTGCTTCGTTCGGTTCACTGACGTTCAAAAACTTAATCAAAATGGATTTTCCACGCTGAATTTCGACTAAAATCTCTTCGTTGGGCTTCAATCCGTAGAAAAAAGTGGGCGTTGGCAAATGTCTCACCGCGCCAAATGCTTCAATATGTGTATTGAAATCTTCAAAAACTCTTGGATAGAGTTTGAAGCTCAAAAAGTCTAAATCGTTGACATTTTCGCCAAAACGTTCGTAAAAAGCCGCTTTTTCTTGTTCAAAATCAATCGGCGGCAAGTAATCGTTTGGGTTTTGCGCGTTCGGCGTTTCCCCTTTCAGAATGATATTTTGAATCGTTTTAGGAAAATCGCCTGGATTCAAACCCAAATCGCCGCGCATCATTTCTTTCACCGATTCGGGAAATGCCAAATTTGACCCCCTCAGTAAAACATCGTTTTCGGTCAAATTATTGGCCGTCATAAACAACGCCATATCACCCACAACTTTCGATGACGGCGTGACTTTCACGATGTCGCCAAACATTTTGTTGACCAACGTATAATTATTTTTGACCGTTTCAAATTGCGCTTCCAAGCCCAAAGAACGTGCTTGAGGCCGCAAATTTGAGTATTGACCGCCCGGGATTTCGTGGCTGTAAACCTCTGCCGTTCCCGCTTTTAGGTCACTTTCAAATGGGTAATAATATTCTCGAACATCTTCCCAATAGTTAGAAAATTCGTTCAAAAGCGGCAAATTCATCGGGTTTTCACGCTCATGTCCTTGCATCATCGCCACCAACGAGTTAAAATTTGGTTGCGACGTCAAGCCTGAAACGGAGGCCATAGCCACGTCAATCACGTCAACACCCGCCTCAATTGCCTTCAAATACGTGGCCGATTGAATCGAACTCGTATCGTGCGTGTGTAAGTGCAAAGGAATTGAAATGTGTTGTTTCAGTTCGCCAATCAGCACTTCCGCGCCAAAGGGTTTCAGCAAACCCGCCATGTCTTTGATGCCCAAAATATGTGCGCCTTCGCCTTCAAGCCGCTTCGCCATCTCGATATAATACGCCAAATTAAATTTGGGACGCGTGGGGTCTAAAATGTCGCCCGTGTAGCAAATACACGCTTCCGCAAGGCGGTCGGTGTTGTTTCTGACCGTCCGAATCGAGGTTAACATAGAATCCACGTTATTAAACGAATCGAAAATGCGGAAAACGTCAATCCCTTTTTCGGCAGCTTGCTCAATAAAATATTCGATTAAATTGTCGGGATAGGCTTTGTAACCGACGCCGTTTGAGCCGCGTAGCAACATTTGGAACAAGACGTTCGGCATGAGGCCCCTCAGTATGTCGAGCCTTTCCCATGGCGATTCCTTCAAAAAACGCAAGGCTACGTCGAAAGTCGCGCCGCCCCACATTTCCAAAGAAAATAATTTGTCGCCAAAATGATAGGCATAACTTTCGGCGATTTGCTTCATGTCCTGCGTCCGCACCCGTGTGGCGAGAAGTGACTGATGTGCGTCCCTAAAAGTCGTGTCGGTGTAGTGAATTGGCTTTTGACTTTTAAGCCATTTGGCAAACCCTTCCGCGCCCAATTCATTCAAAATATTGCGCGTTCCCTTCGGAAAAGCGGGATTATTGAACAAATTGGCGGCATTTATTTTTTTAAAATCACCGTTTTTTAATTCTATTGCTTCGTTCCTCGCAATGACGTTTTTAATTTTTAATTCAGAGACCCCCTCAGTATTTGAGGCGTTTGAGGCGTTTAAATCAATTTTTAATTCTATTGCTTCGTCCCTCGCAATGACGTTTTTAATTTTTAATTCGTTGAACGCTGGAATTTTAGGCGTTCTGAACAAATCATTGCGTTTTTTATCTATAAACGGCACATCTGCGTTGCCGTTTACGATGGTTTCAGCGATGAATTTCAACAATTTAGTGCCACGGTCTTGGCGGCGTGGCATTTTCAAAAGCTGCGGATTATCGCCGATAAAATTGACCGTACATTGGCCTTTTCGGAACGTATCGTCTTTCAACACATTTTCCATAAAACCAATATTTGTCTTGACGCCGCGAATTCTAAATTCTGCCAAAGCCCTTGTCAAACGGTCGGACGCCCCGCCAAAAGTCCTTCCCCACGCCGTTACTTTAACAAGCATGGAATCGAAAAACGGCGAAATTTGCGCCCCTGCGTAAGCCGAACCCGCATCGAGTCGAATGCCAAAACCGCCTGGCGAACGGTAGGCTAGGAGCGTTCCGTAATCGGGTTTAAAACCGTTTGCGGGGTCTTCGGTTGTGATGCGGCATTGAATCGCAAAGCCTTGACACTCAATGATTTCCTGCGGAAAAACCTTCAATACTTTATGGTCTAAACTGTATCCTTCTGACACCAAAATTTGAGCGCGCACAAGGTCAATACCTGTAATTTCTTCCGTAATCGTATGCTCCACTTGAATACGTGGATTGACCTCAATGAAGTAAATGTTTTCGGCTCTGTCCACCAAAAATTCGACCGTTCCCGCGCAATAATAACCGACGTAGGAACAGATTTTTTTGGCGTATTCGTAGAGTTTTCCCCGTGTTTCGTCCTTCAAACCGCGACTTGGTGCCACTTCTACAACCTTTTGAAACCGCCGTTGAACCGAACAATCGCGCTCAAATAAATGAACAATATTTCCTTGACGGTCGCCCAAAATCTGAACCTCAATATGCTTCGGATATTCAATAAATTTTTCAAAAAAACACGTGCCATCGCCGAACGCCGTAACGGCCTCTCCGCTTGCTTCGCGGTACATTTTCATCAATTCTTCTGCCTTACGCACCACGCGCATCCCTCGACCGCCGCCACCTGCGACGGCCTTCACCATAACAGGATAGCCAATTGCTTCGGCCTTCGCCAAAAGCGACCCCTCAGTATCAGAATCGTCCAAACGGGCATCGGGAATCATGGGGATATTGGCCGCCAAAGCCACGTTTTTAGCCGCTACTTTATCGCCCAATTGCGCCATTGTTTCGGGCGATGGGCCGATAAAAGTGATGTTTTCCTCACGGCAACGCCTAGCAAACGTTACGTTTTCGGACAAAAAACCGTAGCCCGGATGAATCGCATCAACGCCGTTTTCCTTCGCCACGCGGAGAATTTCCTCAATGTCCAAATAAGGTTTCAAAGGTTGGTCATTCGCACCGATTTGGTACGCTTCGTCGGCCTTGTAACGGTGGAGAGAATAGCGGTCTTCGTAAGTGAACATCGCCACGGTCGGAATTTTGAGTTCAGTAGCTGCCCGAAGGACACGAATCGCAATTTCACCACGATTGGCGACCATCAGTTTTTTGAACCTTTTGTGGTTTTCCTGCATGATTAGATTTTAATATTTGATAAATAAATTAATTGGATTGAGGGGCGAAGATAGTCGTTTCAAAAAAAAGGAAGCGGATAAAATCCAAAAGTCGCTTTAAATTGCTCAAAACAGCTTTTTAGGAATCTTAAGGGACTACATTTCACTCAATTAAATACAGAGGGGTATCATTAAAGAAATTTTAGTTTGCCCAATTTTATCATGCGCTCAAATAATTTTAAAATAAAAAATGACGTTAGTTAAACGTCATTTCAAGCTATAAAAAACAAAACAAATCGTACTATAATTTTGTACTTTGGTTTTTAGTTCGTACTTTTGACGGGTTTTTAATCAAAATAAAATTCATAAATATATGAAAGCGACTGAATTAGCTCATATTATTACTCATTTTGTCAATAATAAAGGAGATAGTGTTTCCCACAAAAAGTTGCAAAAACTACTATATTATGTTGATGCTTGGCATTTGGTATATTTTGGCAATCCAATTGTTGACGAAACGTTCGAAGCATGGGTACACGGCCCTGTTATCCCTTCTCTGTATCAAGAATTAAAAGAATTTGGCTTTAATGAAATTAAAGTTATAAACAGTGAAGCTGTATTTGAGTCCATCGAAAGTGAAATAAGAACAATAATTGAGAAGAATAATTTAAGTGAGGATCAACTTGAATTAATAGATACTGTATTGCTTAAATATGGTAGTCTATCATCTATGGAATTAGAAATCTTATCGCATAGTGAAGCACCGTGGATTAAAGCGAGACAAGGTCTTGCACCGCACCAGCCTTGTAAAAACCGCATATCAAAATCTTACATGAAGGATTTTTATTCTGCCAAATTGATTGCTAGTGCATCATGAAAAAGAGGAAGTTCAATGTACCAAATCCAGCTTTAGCAATCGCAAATATTGAATTAGTTTCCAAATATCAAATAGGAGAAAAAGGCTACTCCTTTTATGATATAAAAAAACTAACACCCGTTTTTGCATTTGATTACTTGTCATTAGAAGAATCTGACTTATGCTTTAATTCTAAAAATCTAAACAGCAAAGATTTTATAGGCTTTTTAGATGGATTGAAAAAAATATCTAAAATACCCTATGAAACGCTAAAAAACATACCTAATTATAGGTTTCATAGTGTAGATTTTGATGATTCAAGAGTAACTTTGTCAAGGAATGATTTTAGGTCAATATTTACATCTAAAGGGGAGCAATTACCTGATGAAGCATTGCCAACTCTATATCAATTTGATTTACAATACGTTGGCGCAGCAAGAGTATGTGGATTCCTTTACAAAGGTATCTTTTATCTAATCAGGTACGATAGACACCATAATATTTACAAAAGCAAATAATACCCCTCAGTATTTTCTCTTTTTTTCATTCAAAAGCCTTTGTACGGATGTGTACAAGGGCTTTTGCGGTTTTAAATTGCTTCAAGGCTTCAATTTTCTTGAAAATAGTCTATTTTTGCTCCTAAAATAATAAAAAATGCGTAAATTCAATACATCTGGCCCAAATATCGTTGAAGAACATTATACGTTATCACGTCTAAATTGGATAGAAAAGGGTAAAGACTTGGTTTATACGAACCGCTATTTCACGATTTGGGCACCGCGTCAAACGGGAAAAAGCACTTATTTTCGCTTGCTAGCGGACACCTTGCGCGAAGAGGGGTATAAGGTGTGTTATGTCAATTTTGAAAGTTTTAAGGACGGAAGTTTAGAGGATTTTCTCTTATATTTGAACGATGAACTCTCTGCTCAATGGCATATTCTCTTTCAATCAGCTACACTTAACGGCATTTTTCGACAAATAGAAAATATCAATAATGAAAAATGTGTTTTAATTATTGATGAAGTGGAAGGTATTAATCCTGAATATTTCAATAATGTTTTACATACAATCCGCAAAGCGTATCATTCTCGGCAGACACATTGTTTGAAATCGGTTGTTTTAGTCGGCGTTTCAAATATTTTGGGCGTCATAAAAGACAATGCAAGTCCGTTTAATATTGCCGATAATTTGAATATCCCGTATTTTACAAATGAAGAAACCGCTGAATTACTCAATCAACACGAGCGCGAAACAGGGCAATTGTTTGACCCCTCAGTAAAAAACAAGATTTCGTACATAACAGCGAATCAGCCAGGTCTTGTCAATGCGTTTGCTAATGAATTGGTAACAAATTATCCTAAAAAAGCAATTATTGAATATGCCGATTATTTGAAAGTAGAAGATTGGTTTTTGACCGAAGCGATTGATAAAAACATCAGTAACATTATCAACAAAGCGGAAGACGTGCGTCCTTTTGTCGAAATGTTGTTGTTTCAAGACGTTAAAATTCGTTTTCTCATCAACCGAGAAGAAATAAAAACTTTGTTTGTCAACGGCGTGATTGCGAAAGATGAAGACGGTTTTGTGCATTTTCGCGTGCCGTTGTACCAAAAATGTTTGTACATGGCTTTTTATCCGTACATGAACGGCGAAGGACAACGCATCGGGCAAACCCTTGACGGAGACGATTATTTTACAGAAAATGGCACTTTGTTGATTGATAAAGTCATTGAAAACTATAAAATCTACGCTTTGCGCCGCAGTTTTAAGTATTTTAGGGAAAAAAGTAAAAACGGAAAATATTTATTGACCCTCAAAGAAGCGACTTTGGTATATAGTTTTGAAACATATCTCAATGCTTTTTTAACCGTCGTGGAAGGTAAAAGTTATATTGAAGCCCAAACCGCTTTGGGGCGAACCGATTTGTTGATAAATGTCAATAATCAAGAGTTTGTGGTTGAAGTCAAGATTTTTAGCAACATTACGCAATTCAGAAAAGGTAAAAAACAATTAGCTTACTATGCCAAAAGTTTGAGCCTCGATTCGGCTATTTACCTCGTTTTCATGGAATCGGATATTCAGACCGATAAAGTGACCGAACAACCCGAAATGATTGACGACGTTTTGATTAAAACTTATTTAGTGCCTTATAATTTGGAGACAGATTTTTAGAAATTAGACCCCTCAGTATTTTCTCTTATTTTTATCGAAAAAGCCCTTGTACGGATGCGTGCAAGGGCTTTTGCTGTTTTAAGTTGCTTGAATTTTGAGGAAATAAATAAATTTGAAAAAAATAAAAAAAGTCGGTAACGTTTTGAAAACGCTTCCGATAGTGTTTGTATCGGTTCAATTGAGAACGGCATTTTGCAACAATATAAATATTTAACAATGAAAAAAATATTGATACTACTTTTCATCAGTCTAACGACGTTCGTTCACGGACAAATTTATGTAAAAGCCAACGCAACAGGCGCAAACGACGGCACTTCATGGGCAAATGCTTACATATCATTGGGGACAGCCTTGAATGCAGCCACAAACGGCGTGCAAGTATGGGCTGCGGCAGGTACGTATAAACCTGACCGCGATTCTCTCGGCAATCTCACACCTGCCGATAACCGCAATAAAACGTTCGTTCTAAAAAACGGCGTCGCACTTTATGGCGGCTTCGTCGGCACTGAAACGACTTTGACGCAACGCAATGTGGCGGCAAATGCGACGATTTTATCGGGCGATATCGGTATATTGAACGATGTGACTGATAATATTTACAAAATAATGCTTGTTAGAGATTTGACGACAGCCACACGCATTGATGGTCTTACAGTTACATTAGGTGGTGGCTTTGGTCAGGGCAGTGCTTTAAATATACTGAATGGAACTATGTATTTTACCATCGCCAATTGTGTTATTTCGCGTAACACTTCGAGTGCAGTATTTTGTGGTCAGAATAGTGGCCTTAATGTGCAAACGACCCTTTTTGACCATAATGAGTCCTATTCTTACGGTAGCTCAATTTATTGTTCAGATATTAATAGCTCTCTAAACTTGAACTTGGCGGATTGTAGTTTTGATAATGATGTTGGGCAATATGGCGGCTCTATTGCCACATTCCTTAAAATGAGTGCTGTTAATTGCGATTTTTCAAATGCCATAGTTGTAGCGGTTACAGGCTATCTTTTAGGTATTACCTATACGCAAGGCGGACAAGGTGGTGCTATTTACGCAAAGACTGATTTAGACCTAACAAATTGTAATTTTTATAATTGTAGTGCCTATACCAATAACACGAATTCAAATATTTCAGGCGGTGCAATATATCAAGAAACAGGTAACTTAACACTTGATAAATGTGGTTTTATTGCTAATTCAGTCTATTGTTTGGGGGCTTATATTCGTTTGGCTGAAGGCGGTGGCGTTTACACTGATGGAACAGGTACTTGCAATATTCAAAGTTGTCTTTTCTATGCAAATTTAGCACAGGGTTATTTCGCTGCTATCGGTGCAGGTGTTAAATGCGGGAATAACAAAATATCTACGGTCACTAACTCGGTTTTCTATCAGAATCAAGTCAAAGCGCAAGCAGGTGCTAACGGCGGTGGTGGATTCGTAGGTGGCAGTAATTCTACAATTACTAATTGCACCTTCGTAAAAAATAAAGCAGGTTATGGTGCTGGGATTTTGACATCAGGAAGTTCAACGACGGCTATCAAAAATACCATTCTTTGGGGTAACGTCAATATATCAAACATATCTGATGCGAATGCCCAAATAAATAGTTTATCGCCAAGTATGACGACTATTTCTTATAGTTTGATTCAATTAGGTGTCCCGTCAACGGTTGCAAACGGCGGTAACAACTTGTCATCTGACCCATTTTTCGTTGACGTTAACAACGTAGGTGGTCTAGATAACAACTGGCCGACTGCCGATGACGGGTTGATTTTGCAAGCTAATTCACCCGCCGCAACAAAAGGGACAACCGTTGGCGCACCTCTGATTGATGTTTTAGGCATCAGCAGAATGTCTTATAACTCAATGGGAGCTTATCAAAAAAACGGTATTATCGTTCCCGTAACGCTTAAATATTTTAGTGGCAAAGTCCTAGCCGCAAGTAATGTATTGACGTGGGAAACGGCGAGTGAAATAAACAATCTCGGTTTCGATATTGAACGCAGCGCGGATGGTATTAATTTTGATAAAATCGGTTTTGTGAAAGCCAAAGGACAAAATTCAATCTACGACTTCACCGACAACACCCCCCTCAGTATAACGTACTATCGGCTGCGCCAAACGGATTTTGACGGAACGAAAACTATATCAAAAATCATTACGCTGAAACAAATCTTCAAAGATGAAACCCGTATTTATCCAAATCCTACACAAGGGTCTTTAAGGCTTGAAGGTGTAAATGCGTCCGTTGATGTCGAGATTATGAATCTGAACGGACAGGTTGTTTTATCAATCAAAAGTGTGCAAGCACAGACAAATATTGACGTATCAACCATCAAAGCCGGGCATTATATTCTTACGATAAAAAGTAATAATCAAGTAAGCAAGCATACTTTTGTTAAAATATAACTAAATTAGGTAGGCTATTTCAACGTTTCAATCAACTGTAATCATATTCACACATCTTAAAAATCAATCAGCCGCCTTCAACGTACCGAAGGCGGCGATTTTAGATTCAAAATCATTGTTATCTTTACGCATTGATTTTCACCAATTTTAAAAAATAAAACAAAATGCCCACACGATTCCCAAAAAACACCCCCTCAGTATTTTGCCTCATTTTGACGCTTTTTTGCTTCGCAACGCCCATTTTTTCTCAAAATTCGACCATCGAAGCCGCCGACAAAGCCTTAGAAATTGCTAAACGAGATACCACAAACGCCGTTCCTTACGCAACCGCTTTGCGCGAGTTGTGGCAAGCCTATCGGCAATATTTAGTAGCTGGAAAAGCCGATACACCCGATACGTTGAGCGTGTTGTTGCTCAATCAAGATGCGGTGTATCAAACGGCTATGGATTCTTTGGTGAAGGCGGCGGCAAGTGTGAAAAAGAAGGGTTTTACTAAATTTTGGGCGTTGGTGCAAGCAAAAGAGAAGGTTTTGTATCAAGATATGGTGAAAAGTACGGAAAGGTTTATTGAATATCATTACGAAGAAATGGGGAATACTGTCAAAAGCATCCCACATTATGAATTTCTACAAACACTACATATTAAGTTAAATGACAGAAATAATTATTTCATTGGCGTTGACGATTTGGCTATTTTTTATGGTGATACAAAAAAATATGAATTAGCGCAGTCTATTTTAGAAAAAGGGATAGTGGAATTAAGTCAAGAATTGGCGCGTTACGACGGCCTATCTAAAAAGGACAAAGCAAAACCCGAAAATGAGTGGTTAAAAAGAGCAAAATGTCGTTATACCGATTTAATCAGTAGAATGTGTAGTATTTTGTATGAAAAAGGAGATATAAATGCGGCTGTTGTAAATGGTAAAAAAGCCATTGCCACGATGAAAGAAACCATGAAAGATACAAGTTATAAAGCCGCTGATTTTTACAATCCCTATACTGACGTTGCGAGAATTTACAATAGCATGTACAAACCTGATTCGGCGATTATTATCTGTAACGAATCTGTGGCTTACTATCCCAAAAGAGGTCCAAATTATTTCGTTCAACTTATTACAGCTTACCAACTCAAAGGAGACATGACTAATTTTAGAAAAACGGCTATGGAAAGTTATGAATTGGCTTATGATGATGCAAACAAAGCAAGTGCAGAAGCCATGTTGTTTATTTTTTATCTTAAAACGGGTCAATATACCGAAGCGCGTAAATGGCTTGATGACTATTACCAAAGTATATTGAAGACGCACAATGAAAATTCGTACATGGCGGGTAGCCTACCCAATTTTTTTAAAGGTATATTTTACAGAGCAGTTGGCGAATTTGATAAAGCAGAAGTACATTTCAAGAAGTCAATTGCGATTCAAAAAAGTTTAGGTCGTACTAACGCTGATTTCGCAGATGATGAAACGGAACTTGCGCAAGTTTATGATGCGCTCGGGCAGTATGACAAGTCGCTCAAAATAAAACAGCAATCTTATATACCACCGTATGAAATGAGTAGGCCAAGAGCCGTGTACTGGAATATATTGGGTTACACCTATCAAAAATTGGAGCAATTGGATTCTGCAAAATTATGTTACGAAAAGAGTTATGCTATTTTTAAAACGGATAAAAAAACAAGGGATTTTGCCTTAATTAATTACAAGTTAGGGCAAATCAGCGAACTCAAATGCGATTATTCTACTGCTGAAAAATGGTATCAAGAAGCGCAATCGCTCATGGACAGCATTGATATTGCTACGCCTGATGAAAAAGCAACTTGTCTAGTGTCTCACGCGAGTATGCTTCGCAAGCGCGGCAAACTACCCGAATCCCTTGAAAAAACCGAAAAATCGCTCTTTATACTGAGGGGCCTCGAAACGTCGGATTTTTACCGAAAAGCTCTGCTTAACCGTGCTTTGCTTCACGAAGCACAACAACAAAACGCCGCCGCCGTTGACAGTTTGCAGCATCTATCGCAAAACATTCAAAAGCGCATTGTTAAAGAGTTTGCGTATTTGTCGGAACAAGAAAAAGTGGCGTTTATGACAATGCTTGACAATGATTTTTTTGGCACAATGCAAGCCGCCTACGCACGCCTGTATGCAAAAGGCGAAGCGGCTAAAAGTGGGGCTTTGTTCTACAATACCGTTTTGTTGCAAAAAGAATTGTCGCTCGTGGACACGCGGAGTTTGAAACGCAAGGCGGCGAATCTGAACGACACGTTGCTATTTGCCGAATTGTTCAAACTCAATGCTTTTGAAGAACAAATCAAGTCCGACAAGCCGATGCCGACGGCTGAACGGACGCGTTTGACAACAGAAATCGCTCAAATCAAAGCAAATTTAGAGAAAATATACCCAAAACTCTTTGAAAAAGAAAGCATCAATCTCGAGTGGCAAACCGTTCAAAAACAGTTAAAACCCAACGAAATCGCCATCGAATTTGCCGACGTATTGAACAACGACGACGACACGACAAGCATCCGAAACTACTACGCTTTGGTCATAAAACCCGACAGCAAGTACCCCTCAGTAATTCCGCTTTTTGAAGAAAAAGAATTGCAACAATTATTGGACAAAAGTCTTGTAAAAGAGACATTTTCCCGCAAAGGTGGGTTAAGTGATACGCTCCAGATAGTGGATAAAAAGACCGTCGAGAAGCGTTACAACAAAGAAAACGGTAAAAAACTCTACGATTTAATCTGGAAACCCTTGGAAAATAGTGGCTTACTGAGGGGTGTGCAAACCGTACATTTTGCCCCGTCGGGTACGCTGAACCGCGTGGCGTTTGCGGCCTTGCCCGTCGGCGATAACCTTGAAAAACTGTTGATTCACGTCTATAAATTGCGGCAATACAACACAACCCGCGCCCTCTTTGACGCGTCGCACGGGTCGCCGTCGGCGAAGGATTTGGTGGCTTTTGGCGACATTCAATACGGCAATTGCACGGGCGATACGAGCAAATCAGCGTCAATTGAGACGATTCCCCTTGAAAAAAGCGATAATTTGGTCGCCCGAAGTGCCTTGTTCTTGGATTCTATGAAAATTCTTTGGCTACAATTACCCGCTTCAAAACGTGAAATGAGCAACATCGAACAAAGCCATAAAAAATACGAACCGACCGCCGCTTTTACGGCTTTCACAGGTTACAACGCCTCCGAAGCCCGTTTTAAAACGCTTGGTACGCGGGGCAAACCGTCGCCGTCGCACCTGTTTATCTCAACCCACGGCTTTTATAATCCGTCGAATTATGCGGAAAGTCGCTACGCCGCCGCCGCCTTTCACCGCACGGGTGTAGCAATGGCAACCGCAAATTGGACAACGTTTTGCCCCATAAAACGCGACCTCGACGGAGAAGACGGCATTTTGACGGCCTACGAAATCGCACAACTCAACCTCTCAAACACCGAACTCGTCGTTTTGAGTGGTTGCCAAACGGGATTAGGCGATATTGGTGGCCGCGAAGGTATTTTTGGCTTAACGCGCGGCTTCAAATTAGCGGGTGTCAACCACATTATTGCAAGTCTTTGGTCTGTTACCGACAGCGAAACCACCGAATTTATGTCCGCTTTTTACGAGTCCTATTTGTCGGGCAAAAGCGTTGAAACGGCTTTTGAAGAAACGCAAAAAGCGATGCAGCAAAAACAAACGGTGGCTTCGTGGGCGGCGTGGGTGTTGATAAAATAGGGGAATTAAAAATTAAAAATTAAAAATTAAGAATTAAAAATTAAGAATTAAAAATGGGGGACACGTTGGGGAACACGTTCGGGAAACTTTTAAAGTTTCCCGAACGTTGCAAATTACCCCTCAGTAAAAACGGCAAAACGCCTTGTAAAACGTGTGTTTACAAGGCGTTTCGCTGTTAAAACGGGCTTTTCGCTGGGTCTTGTCGGGAATCAAAAAAAGCTGAAATAATGAGTGTTTTTCCCGAAAGACGGTAAAACATCTTCCTATTTTATCCACATTGAGGTAATGAACGGATTTTGTTTTGGTCGCTTTTCGATAGGTTCCTGAATTTTTTGCCGCTTTTTCAATGGCTTTGGTGACGGCATCAACAAAATTATCCGCCGCTTGACGTGAAAACTCTTGCTCCAAATATTGAGCATTTTCTCTTACGAATTGCAAGGCTTTTTTACGCCATCTTATTTTTTCAACCATCTCGACAATTCTTTAAGGGCGTCCTTGTGGCTCACCAAATTTTCTTCATGATAGGTTTCTTCAATCGCTTCGGCCAATTCTTTTTCTTGGTCTGCTGTCAATGCAAAGTCATTGTCATATAATTCCTCCTCCGTTACTTGCCTAAACGCTTGTTTTAGGCGTACCAAAATTTGCTCATTGTTGACCGCCGACAACATATCAAGCAATTCGCCTTTTAATTCTAAAACGTTCATTTTAATTCGATTTTAAAATGTAAAAAAAATAATTTTGTTTGCAAATATACGATTTTATATCAAAAACCAAGAAGCAATTTGAGAAAACAAACAATTTTCAAACATTCGGATGCTATGCAACGTGAGAAAACACCCCCTCAGTATAAAAGGCCAAAACGTTTGTTTAATTTATTTTTTTCAACAAATCCTTGATTTTATTCCTAAAATACGTCTCCAAATCTCCATCATTTGCCAAAGTTTCTAAGGCTTGTTTGCCCTTCTTTTTATCTGTCAACAGCAAGGCTAAAGCCCGATAATACCGCGCTTTTTCATCATTCCGACCTTGTAAAACCTCAACCGCAACGGCGGGTTTATTGGCCGCAATTGCTTCAAGAGCCGTCAAAAGTGCTTGGTCTTCGCGGGAAAGGGCGTTTGTAGATGTACCTTTCGTGGGTTGCACAATTTGTTCCGCTTCCTTGGAGGCGACGTTTTCAATAACGGCTAAAACGGCGTCTTTCTCAACTTGCGTTTCAACGGGCGTTTTAGGTATTTCCGTTGCTTTCAGTTCATTATTTTGTTGCGCAATCTCTGTTTTTTCCTTTTTTTCGGGCGAATACTGAGGGGGTGTTTTCGGTTGATTCACCAACGGTTTTTCAAGCGTCGGCGCATCATTTTTCTTTAAAGTATCAATTATTGGGGTAGTTATTTGTGTTTGCACAATCGGTTGCTGCTGCGTTTTATTGGGTTGATACAATTGATACAGCCACAAACTCGCCCCCGCAACGACCGCGAGAGAAGCCGCCGCCGCCCACCAATAATTATTTTTTTTTACAATACCTACACTGGCTACTTTTCTAATAGGCTCTTTTTGAGGAAGTATCGGATTTAACGGGACAATTTTACCCCCATCAGTATTTTCGGCATTTTGAGGCATTTTGGCGGGTGCGTCGGGCAATTTAGTCAATTCTTCCATAAAATAGCTTTCCAAATAAAAACCCGAAGCATCTGTTTGAGGGGCTTGATTGTGGCTATCGGCTTGGTTTTTATCCGCTTGAATCCACGCCAATAGCTGATTTTGCTCCGCGACTGCACGTTGCAAATCTGGATTACGCGCCATTTCCACCTCAAAAATTTGACGGTCGGTCGGCGATAATTCACCCGTTAGGTAGGCTTCTATTTCATCGAAAAAAATCATTTTCCCTTGTTTTTATTATCATTAACCGTGTAAACGCCTTGATTTTTAGCCATTTCTATCATTCGGTCACGCGCTTGTTTTGTCGCTTTTTTACAAGACCCTTCGGTTTTGAAACGCGTCATATTCGATTCCGCAATTTCGCGGTACGACATCCCTACGTAATGGTGCAGCCGCACCAAAGTTTCTAAATCGGGGTCTTCTTTTTCCAACATCTCCATCAAATCAGAAACGGGATTGAAGCTAAAACCCTTCGTTTGGCCACCAATAATTACCAAATCAATCGGGTCGGTTGTTTGTTCCCGCTTATCCACGTATTTTTTGCGAATGACGTCCACCAATTTATTTTTGACAATTGTCCAAAAATACGCCCCAAGCGGCTTATCGGCTTCTAATCTGTAAACGGCAGTTGGCTGTTTTTTCTCTTTAATTTCCTTGGTTTCAACGGCTTTCGTTGTCATATCCATTGTCATTGTCATGATTTTGTCCTCTTTTTATGTTGCCAATTAAACTCATTAGTGACTGTAATAATGCGGTATCTATTTCTTCTTCCGACAATCCGTAACGCCGCCCTTGATTCATCGCCGCAGGTTTAGCTCGGCGAATGACGCAAAACATCGCATTAGGCACAGGCGGGTCTTGCGCTAAATCGGCGTACAAAGCCGCGTCGTTGCCTTCGTAGGCGTCACAACTGTTTTCAGAAAGAATTTTTCCGCGAAAATAGACAGGCATAAAAAGTAATCGTAAGTTGGGTTAAGAAAGTGACCGAGGCCGCGCGTTTTTTTTCAAAGAAATTTATTTTCAAGCGGCAAGGTAAAAAAAATCTTCGGAATAATCGTTTTCAAGGCCAATCGTAAATTTCAAATTCTAATTTATTGATGGTGTCAAACCTCGACGACGTTTTATTTCCTACCTAATCATCGCTCTTTTCCCTTCATCGCAAAATTTCTGTGCCAAAAAAAAGCTGATTATCAATCAGTTACGACTTTTTTTTGAAAATAATTTTTCAAAAAGCTTGGTCAGATGGAACAGAAATTATACTTTTGCCGCCGCTTTCAGAAAGCATCGCTTTTTGGAATCGTTTTTTAGAAAAATTTATTTAGATATAATTTAATTCGTACAGAAATGCACAAGTTGATGAGTTATAAGACGGTTTCCATCCGCGCACAGGACGCTCCTGCGATGCGTAAATGGTACGTCGTTGACGCTGAAGGAGAGTCCGTCGGTCGTCTTTGCACAAAAATCGCTGCGGCACTGAGGGGTAAAAACAAACCCACTTTTACGCCACACGTTGACACGGGCGATTATATTATCGTGTTGAACGCGGACAAAATCCGTTTCACAGGTAAAAAAATGGCACAAAAGAAATATTTGACCTTCTCACTCTATCCAGGTGGTCAAAAATCTGCTTTGGCGAAGGATATTTTGGTGCGTAAGCCGCATTACATCCTCGAAGAAGCCGTAAAAGGTATGTTGCCTAAAACAAAATTGGGTCGGGCGATGTACAAAAAATTGTTCTTGTATTCAGGTGCGGAACACCCACACGCGGCACAACAACCAGAGCCGTTGGCATAAATTAAAAATTAAAAATTTTAAATTAAAAATTCACCATACGTTATAATATGTTTGGCAATTTGAAGTTTGAAATCATTAAAAATTTTAAAATTAACCTTGGCGCAAGTCAAGTTTCAATTGATAAAAATGGAACAAATAGTTACCGTTGGACGCAGAAAAGCCGCTATTGCGCGGGTGTTCGTCCGAAAAGGTGAAGGTAAAATTACCGTCAATGGTAAGGACTACCGCGAATATTTTACAGCGATGCACGTCACCGACGTCATCACTGAACCCACTAAAACAGTGGATTTGGCAACTGCCTACGATATTATGGTTAATGTCAAAGGCGGTGGTTTCAAAGGTCAAGCCGAGGCTGCCCGTATGGGTATCGCCCGCGCCCTCGTTCAGATGAACGAAGAATTGCGTAAACCGTTGAAAGTCAAGAAATTCCTTACACGTGACCCACGTGCGGTTGAACGTAAGAAGTTCGGTCGTCCAAAAGCACGCGCTCGTTTCCAATTCTCGAAACGCTAATTCTACGAGATATTGGGATATTAAGATATTGGGATATTTTCAGCGCGGTTTTAACGCCTTACGAATGTCCAAATATCATTTTTTAATATCTAAATATCTTAATCAGAATGGTTTTTATTAAAAATTATTTAGTCGCCGAAGCGGTTAACAATAGAAAATTAGAAATAAAAAATGGCAAAGCCCACATATAAAGAGTTGCTTGATGCTGGCGTTCACTTTGGTCACCTCAAGCGCAAATGGAATCCGAAAATGCAACCGAATATCTTTACGGAGCATAAAGGTATCCACATCATTGACTTGAATCGTACGTCTGACGCCCTTGAGCGTTCGGCGAATGCGATGCGTCAAATCGCAAAAAGCGGTCGCAAAATTTTGTTCGTTGCAACGAAAAAACAAGCCCGCGACATCGTACAAAAAGCCGCTATGTCAGTCGGTATGCCCTTCGTAACAGAACGTTGGTTGGGTGGTATGATGACAAACTTCACGACTATTCGTAAGTCGGTGAAGAAAATGCAAAACATTGACTCGCTTTTGAACGACCCGAATGCGACGACTATCACTAAAAAAGAACGCCAAACAATGACGCGTGAGCGTGACCGTATTGAGAAAGTGTTGGGTGGTATCGCTAACTTGAACCGCCTTCCTGCGGCAGTTTTCATCGTTGACATTGGACACGAACACATCGCTTTGGACGAATCTAAGCGTTTGGGTTTGCGGACTTTCGGTATGGTGGACACGAATTGCGACCCGAACACGGTTGATTTCGCTATCCCTGCTAACGATGACGCGTCTAAATCAGTGGCACTTATCACAAGCTACTTGGTTGAAGCAATTCGCCAAGGTTTGGAAGACCGCACAAGCAGCAACACGTCAAAAGACAACTAATTTAACTGGCATTACACGCCGTCCCGTAGGGACTAAATATTTGTAACCGCCGATTTCAATCAGCGGGCAAACTAATTAAATCAATGGCCTTTGTCTTGTAGAGACAACACTTCGCGCTCATGATGTTGTCTCTACGAGACAACCGAAGAAAGTAAGTAGGCTTTTCCGCCGATTGAAATCGGCGGTTATAAATATAGCGTCCCTACGGGACGGCGCGTGATACAAAATAGCCCCCCTCAGTATTTCGGCTAAAATCGAGATACAATTAATGAATTTTAATTGTTAAATCTGAATTTAGATAGATAAATGATGCTTCGTAATTGGCTAAATTATTGTCCACGGATTCATCATTCATCATTTATCATTCATCATTTATAAAAAAAATGGCAGTAGCATTAGAAGATATTAAGAAATTGCGCGACATGACAGGCGCAGGTATGGGCGATTGCAAAAAAGCCCTTGAAGGTGCAAACGGCGACCTCGAAGGTGCGATTGATTTGCTCCGCAGAAATGGTCAAAAATTGGCAGTAAAACGCGCTGACCGTGAAGCAAACGAAGGTGTGTGTATCGCTTTGACATCACACAACCGCAACAACGGTATCGTTATCAAACTGGCTTGCGAAACGGATTTTGTTGCTAAAAATGAGAAATTCGTTGCTTTAGCAGAGAATTTTGCAGCGATTGCCCTTAAAAATTTGCCAGAATCTCTGGAAGCATTTTTGGCTTGCCAAACAGAAGAAGGCATTACTGTCGCTGAAAAAGTAGCGGAACAAACAGGTATTGTCGGCGAAAAATTGGCAATTGCCAACTACGAATGTATCAAAACGGCGGCGGGCGAAGGTCAAGTCATTCCGTATATCCACATGGGCAACCGTGCGGCGGTTATCGTGGCGTTGAACCAAGAAGGCCCAGATTTGATTGAAGCAGGTAAAAACGTCGCTATGCAAGTAGCGGCAATGAAGCCTATCGCCCTCGACAAAGACGGCGTTGACGCGGACACAATCAACCGTGAAATTGAAGTTGGTAAAGAACAAGCCCGTGCTGAAAACAAGCCTGAAGCAATGATTGAAAAAATCGCTATGGGTAAATTGGCGCGTTTCTACAAAGACTCAACTTTGTTGAACCAAGATTACGTGAAAGACGGTTCTATGACCGTTGCGGCGTACTTGAACAGCGTCAGCAAAGGTTTGACGGCTACTTCTTATAAGCATATCAATTTGGGATAATTTATCTTGAATTCGACTGATAAATAAAAAGCGCGTTCCGAAAGGGATGCGCTTTTTTATTTTAGACCCCCTCAGTATTTTGGGCATAAAAAAAGAGAGCGGGTCTAATTCACCGCTCTCCCCAAACTATTACAAACAAAACCAACTAAAACCAGGGGAATTTAATCCTGTTCTTTTCTTAATTCTTAATCTTTTTCAATGCTTTAAATTCTTTGCTTTAAATTCTTTGCTTTAAATTCTTTGCTTTAAATTCTTTGCTTTAAATTCTTTGCTTTAAATTCTTTGCTTTAAAT
>JAYSRS010000569.1:0-3178 GCA_043720935.1 Saprospiraceae bacterium | reverse complement strand
ACAATACTTTGAAAATCAAAGGGTTGTGACCTTTTTAATAACTACAATTTAAGGCGTCATACAAGAAATAAGATACCCGTTTTACTAGGAAAATACGTCAAAAAGTGGGTATTTTATTATTTGTACAACCCCTAATTGCTTACGTAAAAAATTGAGCCAAGTTGCTCTAAAATACTGAGGGGTCTGCTATTAGCAGTTATGAGTCATGAAACTCATCTCTCATAACTCATCTCTCATAACTCTTTTAAAATAGGCCATGCAATTCTGCTTGAACTTTATCAATAATCAACCCTAAATCTTCGGGGCGATTCAAAAAATCAATTTCATCGGCATTGATAACCAACAACTTACCCGCATTATAGCCCGAAATCCATTGGTCATAGCGGTCGTTGAGTTTTTTTAGATAGTCAATCGAAATCGTGCCTTCGTAGTCGCGGCCTCGTTGTTGAATGTGGTCAACGAGCGTCGGAATACTCGCTTTCAAGTATATCAATAAATTAGGTGGTGACACTTGTTGCAGCATCAATTCAAAGAGCGAAAAATAATTTTCAAAGTCGCGTTTCGACATCAAACCCATCTCGTGCAAATTCGGTGCGAAGATGTGGGCGTCTTCATAAATCGTGCGGTCTTGAATAACAACGCGGTCGCCACGTTGAATATCCAGAATATCTCGATAGCGACTGTTCAAAAAATACACTTGCAAATTGAACGACCAACGGTGCATATCGTGGTAAAAATCCGCTAAATACGGGTTATTTTCCACCGATTCAAACTGTGGATCCCAACCAAAGTGCTTAGCTAGTTGTGTCGTGAGGGTTGTTTTTCCTGCGCCAATATTTCCTGCAATTGCAATATGTTTGGCTAGTGGTGTTTTCGTTTCAGACATTATTTATACACTTAATAATTTTCTCTTTTTTTGTCATTCAGAAGGAATCTCTATTGCTTGCTAATACTTTCTGAATGCCAAAACCCGTGCTAACTTCAATATTTTTTTGCAAAAAGAACCCCCTCAGTATGAACCTCTTAAAAATAGGTTTTATACTGAGGGGGTGTTTCTGTGGCCAAAATTAAACCTTATTGTTGAATTGTAAAGCAATTAGTTAAAAATTAAAACATAAAATTCACTTTTCACTTTTCACTTATCACTTATCACTTATCACTTTTCACTTTTCACTTATCACTTTTCACTTTTCACTTTTCACTTATTTTTTAATTCCCTTCGCTTTTTCGTGGTCTAAAAGAAATTGCTGCAAACCGCTATCCGTCAACGGATGTTTCAACAAACCTAAAATTGCGGAAAGTGGTGCTGTAATAACGTCTGCTCCGCATTGAGCAGCCTGTACAATATGCAAAGGCGTCCGAATGCTTGCCGCCAAAATTTCTGTTTCGTACCCTTGAATCGAGTAAATTTCAACCATTTGACGAATCAACTCCATCCCGTCCCAAGCCATATCGTCAATGCGACCAATGAACGGCGACACATAAGTAGCACCCGCTTTTGCCGCCAAAATTGCTTGACCTGCCGAGAAAACCAACGTACAATTTGTCGAAATATCGTGTTCTGAAAACCAAGAAATTGCTTTGATGCCGTCTTTAATCATCGGCACTTTAACAACAATATTATCTGCCAAGTCCGCTAATTCACGGCCTTCACGTACCATACCATCAAAATCTGTTGAAATAACTTCTGCACTTACGTCTTTATCGCCCACTAATTTGGCAATCGCCACATAATGCGTTAAAATATTATTTCTACCTGTGATGCCTTCTTTTGCCATCAACGAAGGATTCGTTGTTACACCGTCGAGGATGCCTAAATCTTTGGCTTCGCGGATTTGATCGAGATTGGCTGTATCTATAAAGAATTTCATAATAGTCGTTCGATTTTGGATAAAAAAAATGCGCCAAGCACATCGCTCAACCACCATGTCCTTGCTGTGTTTCCACCCTGGGGAGGTTAGGCAGGAGCTGATCGCCTGACGCGGGGCAAATGTAGAACAGCATTCTATAAAGTAGGTAGTGTTGTGGATAACTTTTTGCAAAAAAAAAGAAAAGGTAAAGAGCAAACGGCTATTTATGGTGAAAAAGGCGCGAACGGCGTCCTTTTAATTACAATGAAAAAAGCGCAATTCAAGGATTAATTGGGTAAATCATTCTCAAAACGATAAACGGCAACGAGGTTTTATAACTTCGCCGCCGTTTTTTATGTGAGGCAAAACGTTTAGGAAATTTTCAAAATTTCCTAAACGTTTTATTCAATTTTTTGAAATCTGAAATTTACTTTATGTTAATTCAACTACAACGCTTTTTAGGTTACGCTTTTGCCGCCGCAGTCATTGGTTTTACGGGCGTTATGCTCACTAAAATTTTACCATACATGACTTTTGAGCGGGCCATCAATTTTTTGGGAACAAAATCGGACGCCGTTTTAGACCGCACGTATTTTATGGTCGCGTTTTACATACATATAACGAGTAGCGTGTTGGCGATTTTAGGCGGCATTTTTCAATTTTTTCCGCAGTCATTGCGAGGCGTTGCGAGGAACGAAGCAAAGCAACTGAGGGGGTATCCGAAGGTGCATATTTTCATCGGCAAAATTTATATTGCCTCAATTTTATTGTTAGCAGCACCGTCAGGCTTGGTTTTGGCCGCTTTTGCGAACGGTGGTTTACCTGCAAAAGTCGGTTTTACCCTGCAATGCCTTGTGTGGTGGGGTTTAACGTATGCCGCTTGGCAAGCAATTATGGAGAAGAATTGGGAGAAACACGCCGAACTGATGATTCGGAGTTACGCCGTGACGCTTGCCGCAATGAGTTTGCGGACAGAAAGTTACGCACTTGTCTATTTTTGGGAAACAAAACCGATGGAAACGTATTTAACCGTGACGTGGCTAAGTTGGGTCGGCAATTTCTTTATTGCGGAGATATTGATTTATTTTGGCATGGCTAAGAAAATGGTAGCTATAATCAAATAAAACGTGTCAAACGGCGAGAAAACGGCAAAATTACTGAGGGGGTATCTGCAAGTTTCGCAAACGTTTAGGAAATTTTTAAAAATTCCTAAACGTGATATAAAACACCCTAAGGAACGTTAAGTAAATAAAAGCGTATTTTACTGGCTCTTTCTCGCTGCGCTCGAAAATCGCCATCTGAAGGATTTTTTAGGAGGCAGCTTGTTT
>JAYSRS010000568.1:0-27401 GCA_043720935.1 Saprospiraceae bacterium | reverse complement strand
AAAAAAGGCATTTTTGTGGCAAAAGATTTAGGAAATTTGCAAAATTTCCTAAATCTGATACCCCCTCAGTATTTTGCGACATAAAGCCGATGATTCCGAAATTAAAAGCAATGACAATAGAAATTTGGTCGGACGTGGCATTTCGGAGGTGGTTGCCGACAGCCCAAATCCGAAATTGCTGTCAGTTGGTTTTGACTTTACTTCTAATTGCTTCTGACAGCCGCAGCTTACTTTTTCTGACAAAACGGCGTTCGTTTTCGACATCAATGCCGCTGAGGGTCAATGTTTCCGTTTCAATGAGTTCTTGAAGAAACAGTCTGCCAAAACTAGGGACAACTTCGCATTCAACCGTTTGACCTGTTTCTGTGAACGTGACGAGGAAAAAGCCTGCGCGTTTGCCCGTCTCAATTTTGATGTAATTGACTTTCATCGAGACGAGTTCTGTCCCGTCGAGAGCCTGAATGCTGTAAGAAATGGGGAGCGTTTCGCCCGTTTTTAGTAAGCAGAAAGGTTTGCCATCTACTAAAACGGTCTCTTTTTGGTACTTAATGTCGAATTTAGACGTTTGCGCGAAGACGGACACAGCCGTTAGACACGCGAGAAGAAGCGGTAGCACGAATTTATACATAAGTCGGTTTTAAATTTTGTTTGTAAAGTTTGTAAAAGAATCAGTTTGTAAAATAATGTTCGGCAAAATTATAAATTAAATTAATTTGACAAATAAAAACGGCGTATTTTTCATAAAGAAAAATACGCCGTTCTGTTTTTTAGGCCAAAATACGGAGGGGTACTTTGTTGTTTACAAATACCGTCTGTCAATCAAAAATTGAGCATAATCATTGAAGACTTTTGACGCACTGTTTGAGCCTTCAATCGTGAAATCATAGTCACGGCGGTCAGCGAAAGTAAATATTTTACCATTTTTATCCGACAAAGATTTGAATACCAATTCGGCAACAACCTCACCTTCTGGCGTTGACATAATAATTTTTTTACCCGTCACACCAACACTTTCCTCTTTATATGTGCCAATTGTTTTAAAATCCTGCTCAACTTTACCGAAACCAACCGACACGCGTTTTCCCGTATTGCGCTCCACTAATTTAATCGAATTTGAGGTATTTCCACCTGAATTAGTGCTTATGCGGATATTATTAGCTTCTTTCGCAGCCGCTTGCTGTGCCGCTTTTTCTTTTCCTTCTTCCGAAAACTTACGCGTATGCGTCATCAAAAACTTCTTTAATCCTGTTGCGTCAAGCGTATCGGCATCAAGCGTCAACGCCCCGCGCTCATAAAGTTCGCGGACGAGTTTTTTGCCAAAACCCATTTCCACTTCGCGCTCGCATTGCACATCGTTTTCCAAGAAGGAGAGCGTGAAAAAGCCTTGCGCACCAATCGTTTCGAGCTTCCCAAAAATCAATTCTTTGCCCTTACGCGACAAAATGCGGTATTCCGTACCAAACATACGGTCTTTGACCACGCACAACGCCTTGCCGTCAACATAAGCGGTGTCTTTTTTTACTTTGAATTCTTGCGCAAACGCGGTTTGAGTAAAAGCCATAACGGCCATAAAAAGTGTGAACAGTTGTTTTTTCATTGTTAATGAAATTTTAGATTTTGAAATAATGAACACATAGCGCGACCTTAAAGTCGCGTTGCGTGCGCGTTTCAAACGGCGTAAATGTCGTAATGTTCCGAAATTTGATTGTTGATAACAAAGTTCTGCATAATTTTAACAATTGATATTACGCAAGTCCTTCGGACTTGCTTCGTAGCCTTCAGTATCAGCATCAAATTCGCATTAATCAGCAAAATCTGCGAATAAGCTAAGAATTTACCAAAAATCTACCCATTCGTTTTACATTTGAACCTTCATCCTTTCATTTATCTACGTCAAATTCAATACGTTATGAAACAACGCTTAATTTTTTTCTTATGTTTTTGTTTGGGCTGTCAATGCTTTGGCTCAAAAAAACAATGGGCAAACGCCAACAAGCCCCCCCTCAGTATCCGACGATTTTAACACCTATTTTAAGCCCGTAAAATGGCGCAACATCGGCCCCTTTCGCGGTGGCCGTTCCGTAACAGCCTCGGGCGTTGTCGGCGACATCAACACCTATTATATGGGTACAACGGGCGGTGGCCTTTGGAAAACTGAAGATATGGGCATCAATTGGGTCAATATCTCCGATGGTTTCTTCAAAACGGGTTCAGTTGGCGCGGTTGCCGTGTCGGAAAGCGACCCCAATATCGTATATGTTGGCATGGGCGAACACGCGGTCAGAGGCGTGATGACGCATTCGGGCGATGGCGTTTATAAATCAACTGACGCGGGTAAAACGTGGAAAAAAATCGGCCTCGATTTGACGCAACACATTTCACGTATTTCTATTCATCCACAAGACCCGAACACCGTTTTCGTCGCCGCACAAGGTGCGTTGTACAATAAATCTAAGGAACGCGGCATTTATAAATCAACGGATGGCGGCACAACGTGGAAAAATGTGTTGTACGTGGACGATAAAACGGGTTGCGCGGACTTATCAATGGATATGAATGAAGGCTTGGGACGAAGACATGATTCAACGCCACTCAAAAGCCTACGACGATGTGGAGAATTTTCCTAATAAATTCACCGCCGAATACTTGTATCTCATCAATCAAACGGAAAGCGATATTGCGGTGGTCAATCAAGCGTCGGTGGACAGAAAAAAAGAATTGGACGCGCAATGGGCCATACTAAAAGCCCATGCGATGGACATTTTGAACACCGATATTCCTGCTTTGAATAAAAAGTTGTGGGAATTGGGCGTTGGTGGTATTTGGAAAAAATGAAAGTTGTGTTCCTACTGAATGACAAAAGGGTTGTGTTCCTACTGAATGACAAATCCGTTTGTCGTTCAGTAGGAACACAACCTTAAAATACTGAGGGGGTCTGTTTCGTAAGAGATAGACCCTTTCTTGTGCGTAATAGGAAGGTAAATCTGTGGCGCGACCTTCAGTTGGCGAGGCTGTCCACGAGGGTCAGCATCCCAAAAAGGTCAATGCCGCCCAAAACGCCATGCGCCCACGTGCAAACGTATTTTTCCATAATTTTATTGACCTAAATTCAAGACACAATAAGCCTATTTCTTGCATTTCTGCTACCTTACAATCATTTTTTAAAACAAAAACGAAAAGAACTACCGTAATTAGTAACTCTCGCTTTACATTTGCGTTGTAAAAATAATGAAATAGAAAATAGTTTGACGGGAGCGACAAATTAGACAACGAACAAAGGGTTCGTAGCGGTTCATAAAAAGAGTTAAAATAGCCCATTCACATTGTCCATCAACCCGTATTTGACAATCAAAAGGCAAGCAACTTCTCCAATTCTGACCTCATAATCTTGACGTAAAATTTCCTCAGCACGTATTACAGTTTTTTAGTCATCAGTTGACAATTGCCTGCCTTCTAGCCGCAATCATCAACTGATTATTGAAAACAATAAGCAACAATTCCTACCTTTTAAGTTGCTTATGCCTTGAAAATGGCTTGTAAAACGCATTCAAAAGATTTCAAATTCTAAATTTCATGTTTTAATGCACAAACCAAATTGCTCCATAATTTATGGGCATTTTGAGCATTTTGCATTGGAAATCTGACATTTGACATCTGAAATCTTCTTGATACTGAGGGGTCTCCTTTTCATAAAAAATTATCCATCTTTTCAAACGTTAACGACTTTTGACGGACTATTTTCGTCGGTAACGCTTGAAATACAAACTCGTTTTAACTAAAAATGGGTAAACAAACGCCTACCAAAGTCGCGTTCAATCTTCCCGATGGACGCGAAGTAACGCTCGAAACGGGCAAATTGGCCACCTTAGCAAATGGTGCAGTTGTCGTGCGTTGCGGCAACACCATGATTCTCGCAGTCGCTTCGGGTTCGCCTGAACCTAAGCCTGACCTTGATTTTTTCCCACTTTCAGTGGATTATCAAGAAAAATTTGCTTCGGCAGGCCGTATTCCCGGCAATTTCTTCCGTCGTGAATCCCGTCTTTCGGACAACGAAGTCTTGATTTGTCGCCTTGTTGACCGTGCTATCCGTCCGCTTTTTCCAGACGGCTACCGCAACGAAACGCAATTGATTATCAACTTGATTTCGGGCGAAAAAGACACATTACCTGATGCTTTTGTCGCTTTGGGTGCGTCGGCAGCTTTGGCGGTGTCCGATATTCCGTTCCCGATTTTGATTTCCGAGGTTCGCGTGGCTAAAATCAATGGCGAATATCAAATCAATCCGTCGGCAACGGCCTTGAAAGAAGCAACCCTTAGTCTTATCATCGCCGCGTCAATGGACGACGTGATGATGGTGGAAGGTGAAGCGAAAGAGTGCCAAGAACACGAAATTATTGAGGCCATCAAAGTGGCTCATGCAGCGATTAAAGTACAGATTGCGGCGCAACAACAACTCGCGGCTTTGGTTAACAAAGCGAAGTGGGAACTCAAAGTTGTTGAGCAAAATGACGAATTAAAAGCCCTCGTTACGGAGTTGTGCGCCGATAAAATCCAAGCAGTCGCCTTGTCTGCTTCGGCAAAACAAGAACGTAAAGCGGGTTTTGACGCCATCAAAGCGGATATGAAATTGGCCGTTGCGGAGAAAATGGGCGAAGAATACACGCCTGCAATCGCCAAAACAGCGAGTGGTTATTTCGATAAAGTAAAAAAATCGACGATTCGTGCGGCTATGTTGGCGCACAAAGTTCGTTTGGATGGCCGTAAATTCGACGAAATTCGCCCAATTTGGAGCGAAATTGATTATTTGCCGTCAACGCACGGTTCGGCTATCTTCAACCGTGGCGAAACGCAGTCATTGACGTCGTTGACTCTCGGAACGAAAATGGACGCGGCAATGATTGACAACGCACTTGGTCGTTACGATGATAAGTTTATTTTGCATTATAACTTCCCGGGCTTCTCGGTTGGTGAAGTGAAACCGCAACGTGGGCCGGGTCGTCGTGAAGTCGGTCATGCAAACTTAGCGGCGCGTTCGATTCGTCAAATTTTGCCTGAAACACCTTACACAATCCGAATTGTTAGCGATATTTTGGAGTCAAACGGGTCGTCTTCGATGGCGACGGTTTGCGCGGGTTCGTTGGCTTTGATGGATGCAGGTATTGCTTTGCCCCGCCACGTTGCGGGTATCGCAATGGGCTTGATTACTGAGGGGGGCAACGCAAACGCGGGTTCGCCTGTGGCAATTTTGAGCGATATTCTCGGCGACGAAGACGCGTTGGGCGATATGGACTTTAAATTGACGGGAACGGTAAATGGTATTTGCGGTTGCCAAATGGACATTAAAGTGAATGGTTTGCCTTACGAATTGCTCGAACAAGCCTTGTTACAGGCAAAAGCGGGCCGTTTGCACATCATTGGCGAGATGGACAAAACAATTTCTGTTCCTGCTGCTGACCTCAAACCGCACGCACCGCGTATGGTTGAACTCATTATTGACAAAGAATTTATTGGCGGCGTCATCGGACCCGGTGGTAAAATCATTCAAGAAATTCAACGCGTTACAGGTACAGCCCTTACGATTGAAGAAAAAGACGGCAAAGGCTACGTCAGCATTTTCGCATCCGACCGCGAGGCGATTGAGAAAGCGGTTGCAATGGTCAATGCGATTACGTATTCGCCACAAGTCGGTGATATTCACACAGGTACAGTTGCAACAGTAATGCCTTATGGCGTTTTTGTTGACTTCCCAGGTGGACATTCTGGCTTGTTGCACGTGTCGGAAATGTCGTGGAGTCGCATTGAAAACGTTGAAGACGAATTCAATGAAGGCGATGCAATCACGTTCCAAATCATTGAGGTGGATAAGAAAACGGGCAAAATGCGCGTTAGCCGCAAGGCCACAATTCCTTCGCCCGATGGCCGTCCTTACGTGCCGACTGAAAACAGCAGTGGCGGCGGTGGCGGCAGTCGTGGTCGGGATGACCGTGGCGGTGGACGCGACGACCGCAGAGGCGGTGGTGGCGGTGGACGTGACGACCGAGGTGGTCGTGATGACCGCAGAAGCGGACCACCGAGACGATAATTGATGTCGGATTTGGGATGTCAGATTTCGGCATTTTTGAGCAATAAAAAAACGGTTAAATGGTTGTTTGTCAACCGTTTAGCCGTTTTTTATTGTGAAATACTGAGGGGGCTATTTTTTTGAGTAAATTAACATTTTTTACAGTATCTAATTGAGCCTATATATATTATTCTGCCTCCCAAATTAATGATAGTACAAACAACACAAAACATATGTATGCTAACATACTCATGCCAAGTACCAATTCTGGTAGGGAATGTATGAAATTCCAAAATGGATTTATACCTACCCATATTGCAATTGCTAAAACAACAAAAGTTAAAAACAACTTAAAGAAAAATACTGTCATAATTTTAATCTATGCAAATTATTGAAGCCTTAAAGACAATGACACAAAGATTAAATATAATATTAAATTTTCAAATTATTAAATTCTTAAAAAAAAGAAATGTATAATTATTGTCAATTATGTAGGCGTTTTTATCGAAAAATACTGAGGGAGCGTTTTCTCTTACTATCGCTCTTTTACTCAATAAGCGGAGCTAACCAACTTACCGACGCATCATTTTTAATAAGGCGTTTAAGCCTAAAAATGCGAATTTCCTCGTCTGTCCAGTCGGGATAACGCATTTTTAATCCATGAATTTGCAATAAACGAGCGTCTTCTATCATTTGCAAACTTCGCACAATGCGTTCTTCAATTGGCTTGGCCAACCAGATTTTTTGTTGAATCCGTTTGACGGCTTCGGGTGTGTCGAGAGAACGATACATTTTATAAAAGTTTATATTTTTTTAATCGTAACGTGGTACACCAATACTTGATGTAAGTTAAATCTAATTCTTCGTTATCTAACAAATTAAGAATATCGCCTTTTTGTTTTTCACTTTCTAAGACTTGAATCCATTGTAGTTTAGACAAAACTAAATCTTCAGGACTAATTATCCATAAATCTATATCACCGTATTTAGATTTTCGCCGATTCTGAAACTTAACTTGCTCGTAAAGGTCATTTTTTCTAATAATGAAATCAACTTTAAATCCTGTTTCAAAATCAATAACGTTAAACATCCCTTTTCGACGCGTCTCTTCGTACATACTTTCCTTGAAATAATAAAATTTGTCTTCAAGCATTTTTATCAAACCAATAATGTCATAATCTTGCATTTCTACAACAATATCGATGTCTTGCGTGGTACGCGGTTCTGCGTAGAAGTTCATCGCAACGCTGCCTGAAAGCATATACGGAATTTGTAAAGTCTCCAAGATGGAGCATATTTTTTCAAGTAATTTTAACATGAACGTATTTTAAATGCTTGCAAATGATACACAAAGGTAAATAATTGCTTTACATATAACCATTTTCAAGTCATTTTAACAAAAATACTGAGGGGGTCTATTTCTCTACCCTAGTTAGGTTAGGTATTGATTTTTAATGAATATTTGAATGATAAATGTCAAAAAATTGTAATTTTTATTTCGCTAAAAATTTGGCAATTTAATTGTTTAATTTTACCTTTGTTTCGTTGAATATACAAATACTAGGTTTTTATGCTTCCAATAACTATTAAACTATTTTTTTTTAACTAAACGTTCATCTTAAAACATGAAAAACTCCGTTAGCACACAAGCGCACACAAGCGCACACAAGCGCACAATCCTCTTTCTTTTTCTGCTGATTTTCGGCATTTCAAACGGTACGCTGATGGCACAAAGTAAAAATGCCAATCTTTTCACCGTCGTTGATTTGCCTAAAAACTTGACCGACGAACAAGAGGAAATGGTCGCTAAAATCGAAAAATACCCCAATCTTGCAAAGGTTACTTATGTCAGCATTGCCGACGTGAATGCCCTTCAACGCAACGGGTTTCTTGATTTTGGGATTCCAAACGAGCCTACCAAAACAATTCCTCGGCTGAAACTTAAACGTCTCGAAGTGACTGATAGCGACAACTCATTCGCTTACGGTATGTTTGTAGGTGATTTCGGCGAATTGATGCTTACCAAGCAAAAAGGGTTAGTTTTCGGCACAATGCGTTACGACAGTAAATCGTACTTGATTTATGGCATAGATGTGCATTTAAGCGCAATTTTGGAACTGAACGCCACAACGGCAAACGATTTAAAAGCTGAATGCAATCAGACACATAGCGATGAGCCTAGTACCAATCTTGTCGCAACGCCACCACCACCAACGCCTGAATCTATTGAGCCTTGTCAAGACAATGTTACGACTTCTGTCTTAATCCTGTTCACTACGGCAGCAAATGCTATTGACCCTAATATCAATCAAACGGCTATTAATTCCGTTAATGCTTACAATTCAATATTGGGTAATAGTCTAGTTTCAGCAACGGGTACGCGCCTTCGTAGCGTAGGCGTTGAATTATTGCCAGGCTTTGCAGAAAGAGCTGCAAATATTGCCGGAGACGTTGCCAATCTATCTACAACTGCAATAGGGCGAAGAGGTGCAACGGGCGCGGATATTGTTGTTTTATTAACCCGTGGTCAATACACCAACGCAGTAGGACGTGTACAGCAAATCAATGCTGAAGACCTTAACGCATACGCTATTGTGGAAACACTCAATGCTGTACACCCAGATTATAATACATTTTCGCATGAAGTAGGGCATTTATTTGGTGGTCGCCACCAAAATGATCTAGGTGGTCCAGAATATTCTCACGGTCAACTTTTTAATATTCAAACTGGTTGGTGGATTTTCACTACAATAAACAAATACCGCACAATGATGGGTGTTGCAGTAGATGAATACAGTCGGCGTGTTCCTTACTTTTCAAATCCGAACTCTTCTGCTTACGGAGGTCTAACAGGCCAGCCAGATGTCTCTAATGTTGCCCGATTAATCGGTGAGACGACACCACGTATATCTAGTTATCAAAGTGCGCCAAGCCCATTTTCAAGCAATATATGGGGTACAGATTACATTTCTTATGCAGGTACTTATTCTTACGAACCCGCTATAACTTGTGGATGTGCGCCTTATTCAACCGTTTGGCAAGTTGATTACAGTAACGGTACAAGCTATTCAGAGACAACAACTAACGATACGCCAATAAGTATTGGTGTATTCAATAATAACGAATTTATAACAATTTCAATGACTGTGACCTCCTGTGACGGTCGCGTATCAACTTCATTTAAGAGTATTTGGGTTGATTTTTGGAGTCAAATGCTTAAAAAACCGTCTGATTCTACCAAACCAAGCAATTTTATAGTTTCCAGAACGGCTAACACATTTAGTGAGATTTTTCCTAATCCCACAACTTCTGTTGCATCATTTGACTATAATCTTGTTGAGCCAACTCATTTGAAAGTCGTTTTAATTGATGGTTTGGGGAAAACCGTTAAAACATTAATAAACGAAGACAAACAAGTCGGTTATTATCAGCATAAGATGGAAGTATCAGATTTAAACGCAGGTGTTTATTTCCTTCAAATCGTTTCTGATAAACAAACCGTAACTAGAAAAATTCTTATTCAACATTGATAGAAATAGCGTTTGCCGTTAACTTGTTAACGGCAAACGCTATTTCTATTTTCAAAAATATAATAGAATGAAAAAATGTATTTTTATTTATAGTTTATTGGTGTTGTTTAGCTGTAAAAAGAAAGAGGTAGAGGTAGGTTTACTTTATGGTGAAATCAACCCGTTTTACGTCAATCAGCAATCACTGCCAAGGGCAGCGTTTAATTTAAACGTATTCGCTATGGTAGTCAATAAAGTTTGCCCAAAGCCTTATTACGCAGTCGTTGTTGAGCATCATGCAAAAAATGATTCCTTGTGGGAAAAAATTTATATTGGAGGACTTTCTCCTAATAAAACAGGAAAGTTTTCGCTTTTATACCAAAACGCAGGAGTAAGTAATGCCTGTGATAGCGTTCCAAACGCATCATTTGAGTTAAGCCGAGAAGACCTTGGTATTGCAAGTTATGTTGTTCTGAATAAATCAGACAGTTACATCAACATTGAAAGTTTTAATGCTTCTACAAAAGAAGTGAAAGGCACTTTTGATATTACGTTTGTAGCTGATGGAACTTCGAAGGAATCAAGAATGATTTATCCCGACACAATTCGGTTTAGTGGGGCAAAATTCAAAGCCTGGGTAAATTAACAATCCTCTTCAAATAAAAAAACCGCTTTGCAACACTCGTTTGCAAGGCGGTTTTTCATTAAAAAAGGGTAAAATACTGAGGGGGCTTATTTTCCCGCCTCCGCCTTAAAAACCCGATGATAAATCTGTTTCATTTTAATTTGGCAACCAATAGAACGCAAATCAACAACGGCGTCAAGTCCTTCGTAAGTCGTTGTTTCCCAAAGGTTTTCTTCTGAATTTTGGAGAAAAAAGACCTCAACTTTGGGTGTGTGTTGACTTACCAAAACGTATTCTCGAAAAGAAGGGAGCGTTTTATAGAACTCAAATTTCAGCCCTCGGTCGTAATCTTCGGTCGAATCAGACAAGACTTCAACCAACAAAATAGGGTTCATCACCACGCGCCGATTGCCCAAATAAAAAATGGGTTCGCCTTCCACAAGCGTAATATCGGGATAAACCGCCTTGTTTTTAACGGTAATTTGGACTTTCATATCCGAGGAATAGACGTGCATCGTCTCATTCTCTTGTTCAAAAAACGCCATATTTATGGCCGTTGGTACATTAAGACTAATCTCGTTGTGGGCATCCGTTCCTCCTGGCATAGTATGTAATTGACCGTTGTGAAATTCATGTTTTTCGATAGCCGTTTCCTCCATTTTGAGGTACTCTTCAAAAGAGATTGTCCGTCCAAGTGTCTCGGTTTCAACCATTTCAATAGTCGAAAAAACCTCTATATTATCCATTATTTCGTTCATTTTATCTAAATTTTAAACAAAACTAAGTCTTTTGCTTGATAATGCAAAATTAAAAAGACGTGAAAAAGGCGTTTTTTAACAAAAATACTGAGGGGGTAAAAAATGGTAAAACTTAACGGAATTATCGGCTTTATGGTACGGCCTAACATTTACGAAATCTTAAAGATTTCGTAAATGTTGATAATCAACGCTTTATACATTAAAATTTTATGAAAAAACAGGTTTGTACCATAAAGCCGATAATTCCGAAACTTAATTACTGGTAACTTCGGAAATCTCAATTTACGCCTAATCTATGCCAAACAACGTTGTCATTGCGAGGAGGCACGACGAAGCAATCTCTAGTTTTTCAGCAGAATCTCAATAAAAAAGCAACCATTTTAGTTTAAAACGGTGCTAAAATCGTGAAGATTGCTTCGTCGTGCCTCCTCACAATGACAAGCCGTTTTACTAAGATTTGGAAGAAATTTGAGATTCCCGAACTTACAAGTAATTAGCCAATATTTTGAGTAGAAAAGATTGACTTGGTTTTATGTCGGGTATAAAAAAACGGCACATAACCTTTCAGTTACGTGCCGTTTCAAACTTTAGTTAAACCATATTTCTTATTTGCTATTAGCCATCTGAACCAACAATAACCCATCTAAAACTCCATATCAATCTCGCGGCGTTCGCCTTTTGCCCAATCATTGAAGGGTGCGCTGATGTAAATTTTTCCGTTTTCAAAACGTGCCGAAATACGCTCAACATCTACCTCAGGCGCGAGGGGTAAGTTGACCAAAAAGTAAGGCATCATTTGTTCACCGCCCAAAACGGGTAGAAAATAATAGACCATAAAGCGTTGATTTGCCGCTTCAATGTGGATATTTTCTGGATTAACGCTCGGTGCATCCACCGTCAGACGGTAGCCTTTTTCTTCTTTCCACGCTTGCCCCGTGAATTGCGCCATACCGCCGTTGACGGTGTTTGAAAAGTCAATTTGAGCAAGTAAATCTTTCGATATTTCAATATTCGTTGTCATATTATGTGTATTTTTTAAATTTGAAAATGGCTCTTTGACAATTTTAGCGGTAAGTGCATTTTTGTCATTCAGAAGGAATCTCTTTTCTGTGTGTTTTCTCCGAAATAGGGCAAAAATGTAACAAATAGAGATTCCTTCTGAAGGGCAAAAACGCGACGCCGCTAAAATTGTTAAAGAACTTATTAAAATGTCCTTTTATTTATTCACGTTTATTACGTAACCATTTCTTGAAACAATGATTGCAAAGAGAATGCCGAGTACTTTTTTAACGTCAACTCATGCCATTGTGTCAGTTTTTATTTGTTTTTGCATGACATTATGTCAAAATGCTTTCCGCAAGGCGGCCAATTTCGGCAGTTTTAGTTACGGCCCCACGCCATTGAACACCTCTATTGTTTTGTAAACGGAAGGCATCTTGCACCAAATCGGCTTGTTGTTCGGCATTAAATTCGAGAATATTTTTCGACAAATGCCACCCCTCAGTAAAAGCGTAATTGTAGCCCGCCCGTGTTTTTTGAGCATATAAAGCGGCAGCAATATAACCCGCGCCAAAATTTTGATATTGCCAAACGTGCGTCAGTTCGTGGATAAAAACGTCAGTCGGCATAGGTCTATAACAATTAATCGTGTTAAAAGTTACGAAAGCGTACGCAAAGCCGCGTTGCACGGGAATCGAGTGTTTATCCAATAAAACAAGCGAAAAATCGAGCGATTTGCCGAACATTTTAGACCCCCTCAGTATTTCGATGTCTGTGAGCATTCGGATATGCGGTTGCCCTAGATTGTTGACGATTTCTAATATATCAAAGGTAAACCACAAGTCAAACCACAACCACAAGAAGGCTTGTAACTTGATTTTAGCAGGATAATTGCGGTAAAAAGGCGACCACCAAAGGGTGATTAATCGCCAAATTCTAAACGGCGTTTGAATTAAACTGAATTTAATTCGATGGAAAAGCCACGTTATTTTTTTTATCATTGTTTTTAATCGTTTAAAGATTTGACGACTCTCTAAAAAACTGTCAAATATGAGGTAAATTGCCTAAAATTGCCGCAAAAATCAGTTGTTCCAATTAATCACATCATTTTAACGTGAGTTCTGAATTGAGTCATTAAATTTCGGAATTATCGGTTAAAAGACGCAACATCAAATCTGACGCGGGTTTGAAACCCGCGTCAGATTGTAACTTGTTG
Source organism: Saprospiraceae bacterium (assembly GCA_043720935.1). Lineage (GTDB taxonomy): Bacteria > Bacteroidota > Bacteroidia > Chitinophagales > Saprospiraceae > JAAFJT01. Next base: position 14,233 of record JAYSRS010000568.1, on the reverse strand, counting down.
AAAATCAATAAATTAGAGTTCTAAATTTACGCTCGCGTCTTTTAACCGATAATTCCGTTAAATTTTACCACCAGTACCCATCAAACAGGTCGTCATTGCGAGGCACGAAGCAATCTTTGAGTTTTTGCAGACTGCCAAGCCTTAAAGATTGCTTCGTGCCTCGCAATGACGCCGTTTTTCAGTTAGAGTTATGAGCATAACTCATTGACTGTCAATAATTTAATTTAGAACTTACGGCACTTTCAGCAATTTCCGCTTTGGCTTTTTTACGGCGGCGTAGCTGCCAAATTTCGGTAATATTAAAGCCTATTCACCGCTTTTTTTATGCGGTGTAACCGCAAAACGGGCGGTTTAGCGGTTACACCGCATGGAAAATTGGACAGTTGTACTTTGTGTTACCAATATTTTGCAGCTACGCCGCAATTAGAAAAGCCAAAGCGGAAATTGCTGCGTCACTTTATCAAGCATCTTGAAACCCGACACAATTTTTGACACATAGAAAGATAGGTGTTTTCACATAGGTTCACATAGGCTCACATAGGTTCACATAGAGTTTTACGTGGAAATTCTATGTGAACCTATGCGAAAACGTCTATCTTCCTATGTGTCAAAAACCAATACTTAAATTGTGTAGGGTTTCAAGTCAAGCATTAAAAACGTCGTTAAGTATGCAGTTCAAAGCGCGTTTTAATTCTTAATTCTTAATTCTTAATTCTTAATTCTTAATTCTTAATTCTTAATTCTTAATTCTTAATTCTTAATTCACATCGAAATGTTAGCAAAACGCATTATTCCCTGCCTCGATATAAAAGACGGGCGTACGGTCAAAGGTATAAATTTTGAGAATCTCCGCGATGCAGGTGATGCCGTAGAATTAGGTGCGTGGTATGCCGAAAATGGGGCAGACGAACTCGTCTTTTTGGACATCACGGCAACCGTCGAAAAACGCAAAACTTTTGCCGAACTCGTTACTCGTATTGCGCGAAATATTGATATTCCGTTTACCGTAGGCGGCGGTATTTCGTCGGTGGCAGATGTATCGGTTTTGTTGGAAGCGGGAGCAGATAAAGTGTCTATCAATTCCGCAGCCGTTAGAAGACCCGAGTTGATTGATGAATTGGCAAAGGCATTTGGTTCCCAGTGCGTTGTGGTAGCAATTGATGCAAAAACGGTTGATAATCAATGGCTTGTGCATCTAAACGGTGGTCGCATTGCGACCGAAATAGACCTTTTTGATTGGTCGAAAGAAGTAGCTGAACGCGGCGGCGGTGAGATTTTATTTACTTCGATGAACCATGATGGCACTAAACAAGGCTTCGCAAACACCGCTTTGCGTCAAATTTCGACAAGCGTTTCGATTCCTGTCATCGCTTCAGGCGGTGCAGGAACAATGGCGCATTTTTATGATACTTTTACTGAGGGGACCTCTGATGCGGCCTTGGCGGCAAGTATTTTTCATTTCAAAGAAGTGGATATTTTAGATTTGAAAAAATATTTAGCTGAACGTGGTATTGCGATGAGAATTTAGCCCTAACGACGCTTCTAAGTTGCTACAATCCCCGCTTGGGCTTTTTTGTCATTCAGAAAGAACCCTTTTTTCCAATAAATTATACGTTCCTAAACACACCATACAACAGAGATTCCTTCTGAATGACAAAAAACAAAGCGAAAATTACTGGCAACTCAACATACTGAGGGAGTCTGTTCTACTTAAATACGCAAAAATGGATACCAAATTTAAAATGCCCGTGACGTTCACACATCACGGGCATTTTAAATACAACAAAACAAAACTCTGTGTCCTTTGTGTTCTCTCTGTGAATCACTAAAAAAAAAGCCCCTTGGACTTAAAAAGTCGCAAGAGGCCATCCCAAAAACCGATTTAAAGCATATAGTCTTAATGCGGTTTGTGATTAGAAAAAGAAGTGTTATCGGGTTAAAAAAGAAAAAGTAGGGCGTCTTGAGATGTGAGTCTTCCGACGCCCTACTTTTATTATAAGTGATAAGTGAAAAACTATAAGTGATAAATTACCACTTTTCGCTTTTCACTTACCCCTTCACATTTATTACTCAATGATGATCATCTTGCGCGTAGAAGAGTTGTCTTGCGTATCTAAACGGTAGTACAACATACCTGATGCGTTCAAGTCCCCTTTGTTAAGGGTTACTTGATTAACACCTGCTTTGTATGTACCGTTGATAACACTCACAACTTTACCACCTGCTGTGTAGATAGTCAATTTAGCTTGACCGTCTTTTGGCAAGTTGAAACCAATTGTCGTTGAAGTAGCAAACGGGTTTGGTGTGTTAGCGTAGAGTGCGAACTCGCCACCTGCCACTTTACCTGTATTGAATTTCAAAGACACGTTCATAGCATTGCCAGCAGCGTCATAACCTTCTGCCATAGTAACAGAGCTGTTAACTGTTAACATGTCGCTCAATTTGCCAGATTTAGTAGCAACGAAAGTGATGTTAACCACGTCAGCAGATGCTTCAGACTTACCGTTCCAAGATGCTGTAACTGCATTGTTGAACATACCGAAGTTAGCGTCAGAAGCGTTGTTCAAGCTACCAGCCTTAACAGCCTTCACTGATGCCCCTTCAAATGCAAATGTACCTTGGAATGCAGCAGCGTTGAAGTTGTCAGCGTTGATAGCAACCGTGTATTCGTTACCTGCAACAACATTGATGTCATTTGCATTGAAAACTAATGCGCGTGAACCACGAACTTGTGATGCGTCGAACGAGTTGTTAACGTCACCCAATTTAACTGCCGTGAAGTTAGCCGCCGATGTTCCAGCAGGAACGTTCGTCAAGTTAACAACTTCCGAGAAGTCTTCACCAAGTGGGTTAGCAGCGTTACGGAATGCGTAAGACTTGTCAACAAAACGCCAAGCGGAGCCAGCAGGCAAGTTTGGTGTGATGTTCAAGATGAAACGGCGGATGTGTAACATATCCGTAGCGTCCACTTCACCATCTTTGTTTACGTCAGCAGCGATGATTTTGTAAGGAGAGTTCAAGGCTTCGATACCCAAGTTGTGCTTGCTAATCAAAGCGATGTCCAATGTCGTTACACCGTTTTTCTTGTCTGTATCAACTGTTTTTGCAGCGCGAACTTGGTAAGTTACGCCAACAGCCAAATTACGAATTTCAAAAGGAGTAGTAGCAGCAGTTGTCGTGGCTGAACCAGCAACCAAACCGTTAGCGTTAGCAGAAACAACGACGTCTTTAACAACAGAGTTGTTTTCTGTACCTACAACACCAGCAATCATGCTACGTACTGAGCAGATACCGTCGTTGTCTTGAACTGTGATAGTCGAGATAGCGAAGTTCCAGTTACCAGCCAAGTCAACAGCCCATACACGAACACGTTGTGTACCGACGTGTGAGCAATCGAACATAATGAAAGTTCTAGGTGTTGTGCTACGTGGCAACAACGGTGCGTTAGCTTCACCTGCCAAAACAAGTTCCATAACAATTTTACCGTCGTTTGTCAAGTCACCATCGCAGTTATCAAAAATGTTATTTCTGATGTCAATGTAAAGCATTTCTGCCATGCCTGTTGCAGGGAAACCTGAACGACCAGCCAAAGCAACAACCTTGTTGTGAACCAAAACTTGTGGTGCTTTGCAATCCGAACCTTTAGCAGTGAAGCTGTATTCAGTTGACAAGTTACCGCAGAAGTCAGCTACACGGTAGTAAACAGTGTAAGTACCGAAAGCCAAGCCAGATGCAGATACCGCAGGCCCTGTACCGCTACCAACAGCAACACCTGCCGCGTTAAGAACTCTCCAAGAGTAGAACAAGTTAGAGTTAGTCACTGCACCATCACACAAGTCTGTACCTGGCAATGTAGCAGAGAAACCGAAGTTACAAGTTGTACCTGTAACACAAACGTCAGCAACAGTTGGTGGTACTGATGTAGGCGCTGTATTGTCTTTGATAGTGATAGTACGTGTGAAAACGATAACATTACCACCTAAAACAACAACCGACTGAATGTCACTACCAACAGTTGTACCTCTGTTTGGCTGATTTGTAATCGAAGAATTAAGTGTGCTTAATTCGCAAATGTCTTTGATAACAAATGTACGAACAATCACTTTACAGAATTCTGTGTTAGAGTAAACCGATTCTGTTACGTCAACAACTGGTGCAGCACAAGTTGTGTAAGTACCAGTACGACCTGGCAATGCACGGTCATGCAACAATTTCAAGCGCGAAACAACATTCAATCTGTCTTGCTCAGCAGTCGTAATTGTACCCGAGCAAACCAAAGGCTGGTCAGCCAAAGGTGTTACGCGGAAACCACGAACTGGATTAACAGTCAATGTTTGCGAACAAGCAGTTATGTTACCCGCGCAATCCGCGAATGTCCAAGTACGTGTAACACTTGAAGAGGTGCAGCTAACAGCCAATACGCGATTGTCAGCAGGTGTTGTGCTAGCAATACCGCAATTGTCATAAGCAGCAGGGGTTGTGAACAACGCACCGTAGTTCAACAAGTCAGCATCCGTGCAAAGACGTGTGATGTTTTGTGGAGAAACGCAAACAGGCTTTGTTTTGTCGTCAACTGTTACGTTAACCATGCAATCAGACAAGTTACCAGCAGCGTCAACATAACGAACTTGAACCATAATGTCCGCTCTGCCAGCGTCACCGCAGTCAAAATCAACATAATCGTTCCAGAAGTCACGAATATCAGAGCTACCGCAATTATCAGATGTATTTGCAGTTGTGTAATCGCAAGGTGTTTCAGTAGATGTTACAGCGTTGCGCTTGTCTGCACGGCGAACGTGCATACGCTCGATGCCGCAGTTGTCAGACGAACGGTTGTTGTTGAATGCTTGTGCATAGACACGAACAGTACCGTTTGAGTTTAAAGAAACGCGGTGTTCTTCAACACAAACAGCTTGTGGCGATACGTTGTCAACGATGTTAACATTGTAGTCTTGTGATGTTACATTACCGCACTCATCCGTAGCATACAAAGTGAACGTTGTGCCTTGGCTACGCATGATGAAACCAGTTACTGTAACATTCGCACCACCTGCAACAGTAGCAGCAGCAGCACCATTCAAACGGATACGGCTATCGTTACTTGTCCAAGTAATGTTACCACCCGAGCAGTCTGTATCAGTTCCTGTCACTGTCAAAAGAATTTGAGCAGCACCGCACATATTAGCATCAGCACGTGGTGTCAATGTGATTAATGCAGCAGAAGCCAATGTAGTACCACTAGCCGCTGTACCAGAAGCTGAAGCATCTAAAATACGGCGGTTGTGAAGGAACTGTGTAACAGGCACTTCGGCAGTTACTTGCTGAATGTACTGGTTCGACATAAGCATTCCTTGCATGTAAAAGCAGTAAGAAGCAGCGAAAATACCGTAATTTTGGTAAGTCGTCATCGCAACAGGTGATGTCTTGTCCAATACCTGTACAACTTGCTCGTAAGGGCCATTGATCATCGGCGTTCCGCACATATTCATCACTTCATAACGACGGATGATTTTGTAGCTGCCTGGGCAGATAACAATTTCACGTGCGCTAACGAAGTTCAAGCTCAAACCGCAAGCAGTTGCAGCGAAAGACGGCAACACCACACCAGTGATAGTACCACCAGCCAACAAAGTCGCTTTTTGAGCAGCAGTTACGTTTTGGCACTGCAAAATCGCATCAGTAAGTGTGAATGCAGCCGCGTTGAAAGCAGGTGCAGGTGACACTGTAATTGTCTGTGTGCAAGTTGCAGATGTGTTACCCCAAACGTCTTTCAAACGCCAAGTACGTGTGAGTGTACCGCCAACGCAAGGTGCAATTGTACCAGCGTCAACATAAGATTGCTCATATTTCGAGCATTCGTCAGTAGAACCATTTGTAGCAGATGTACCCGCGTATTGGTTAGTTGCACCCGTAAATTGTCCCGTTGCACCAGCAGTAGCCAACAAACCAGCATTGTTGCAAGTCAATGTTACGTTGACAGGGCAAGTAATGCTTGGAGCTTGTTTGTCTTCGATTAAGACATAACCCCAGCAAGCGTTTGTACCTACTGTAACAGTTACTTTAACTACCTTGCCAATGTAAGGCGTCAAGCCAACCAAAGTGTTAGCGATGGCAACACCACCAAGGCTTTCAATTGTAACAGCACCAGCACCATTGTCCGTGCTAACACTAGCAGGAGAAATCGCTTGGAAGTTACCGCAGCTAATTGAGTAGTTAGCACCTGGCGAAGTAGGTGATCCACCTACACAGGTAAGCTGTGCGAAAGAATTCGCTGCGAACATCGACATGATAACAATCATGGCCATGTGCAACGTCTTCCCGAAGCTGAAAGTAGAATAATTCTTCTTCATGAGAAATGAATTAAATTAATTAATTAAGAAATAAAAGGTTTAAAAGCGTAAGTAAGATGTATAAGAGCTTGTTAGATACTTATCTTTTAGAATCAGAATGTCTAGGATTTATCAAGAATTTAAAGAATGATTGCCGTCGCAATTACACCATTAAATACCACTAAAACTCTAGCTACATTTTAAATACTAAATACGTCAATAAGCACAATATTTTTATGGGCATACCAAGGGCACACTCGCTAGCATCGCTATACTGAGGGGTTATCCCAATCAACTTTTACACTTTTGTGAAAGGTGTTAGACAACCAAATTTTCTATGTAAAACTAATTAAAAAGAAAGGAATATTCTGACTTCATTCTTTCTAACGACAAGCAGCTGACCTGTGTAGTAGAGGAAATCAAGAACGAGGATCTCAAATTTCAAGTTTCAAATTTTAAGCAGACAATACTTAGGCTGCACAGGCTACATACAAAATGTACGCCTTGAAATAAGAAATATAAAAAATGAAAATGCGCTCGCATACAGGAAGTAGGAAATGATAGTTTGGAATAATAAACAAAACACTTTAATTTCAGTAGTGCAAATAATGATCTAACACGTTTTGAAATTTGAAATACTAAATTTAAGATATTCCACACAGTAAGGCGAAATGAGAGAGACCGAAAAAAATGTGAAGTTATCGGTTTCAGGATGTTTGTAGTTAGAATTCAACTACGTTCATGGGTCATATCTCAGAATCGTTTTCAAAATTAGGTAAAATGTGTAATGTCAATTTCTTTTCATGCGTTGTGCGGTAGTTGGTTTAAAAATATTCACGGTTGATGGACGCGACAACTTTTTCGATGCCCGCGTTATAATTATGAGACAAATATAGGACGACCTTTTGGTTCGTGCAAATGATTGTCTAATTTATTTTTGTAAAAATTAAACTTTCATTCACAATTACCTTTTTTAAGGTAGAAACATATTTTTCAAAAAACAGATGCAACAATAGTTTCACATAGCGTTAATATTGATTAACAAGAGTTTACGCATTTTTACGTGTAAAATCAAATTTGACTAAAAAACCATCAAACTTTCAGGAATAGACGCTGGTGTTAAATAAGTTGGTAAAATCTATTTTATGAATCATCTCATTTACAAACTACTATTCTACTTTTGTGCCAAAATTATCTTTTCAGCATGAAAGTAAAAATTTTCTTCGGAATATTTCTGTTAGCGTTTTTTTCAGATTCAAAAGCGCAGGTTCGCAATTTGCCAACAAAATTTAACCCCCTCAGTATTTCGGCCACTTTTGGCGCGCAAATACCATCGGGTGACCTCGCAACGCGGTTTGGCAACAGCCTCGCAGCAGGGATAGGCATTGAATACACACAAATCCCGTCGGGTTGGGTATTTAACATTGAGTCAGCTTACATCTTCGGAACAATTGTTAAAGAGGATGTATTAAAACTGCTACGCACCACCGACGGCAATATCATTAACGACCTCAATGCCTATGCTGATGTTAGCCTACGCCAACGCGGTCTGTACACTGGTGCAAACGTCGGTAAAATCTTCAAACTACACGACAACGGCAATCGCTTTGGTGGCATTCGACTGACCCTCGGCGGTGGTTGGTTGTACCATAAAATTAGAATTCAAGACAATCAAGACGCCGTTGCACAACTTTCAGGGGAATATGCCCGTGGCTACGACCGTTTTACGGCGGGTGTCGCCCTCAATCAGTTCGTTGGCTATCAAATGGTTAGCCGCGACCGAACAATTAATTTCTACGTCGGCTTTGAAGCCATTGAAGGATTTACAAAAAATCAACGAGGCTTCAATTTCGATACGGGCCTCCGCGACGACCGAAAAAGAATAGACATATTATATGGCGTCAAAGTCGGTTGGCAGTTAGCCATTTTCACCAATCAAAAAGCTGAAGAAATCGAATACTAAAAAAAATCAAATTCCAAATTTCAAATTCCAAGCTACAAACGCTGTAAGTTTGAAATTTGAAATCCCCTTTCCTTATTTTTTATTGACGCCCGTCAAAAATGGCACAAATCTAAATTTCTCAAACGTTTTCTCTTCAAACACCGTCTCTGACAACCGCGTAATCGTCAACATTTGCTGCCCTGTTTCATCGCCAACGGGAATGACCATGATGCCACCAACCGACAATTGCTGCCTCAAAGGCTCAAATACTGAGGGGGCCGCCGCCGTTACGATAATGCGGTCGAAAGGGGCAAATTCAGCTAAACCCAACGAGCCGTCGCGGAAAAAACAGCGAATATTAGGCAAATTCAAGGCTTTTAGAAACGTTTTTGTGGCCAAATACAAGGTTTCTTGACGCTCAACCGTATAAACCCGTGCGCCCAAAAGCGACAAAATTGCCGCTTGATAGCCCGAGCCTGTGCCTATTTCCAACACTTTATGTCGTGGTTCGAGTGCCAATAAACGTGTCATATAGGCCACCGTGAAGGGCTGACTAATCGTCTGTTCGTTGCCAATCGGGAAGGCTTTGTCCACATAAGCCCATTCTTCGAAGGCTGTTTCTAAAAAAAAATGACGCGGGAGTTGCATCATGGCGTCCAAAATACGGTCGTCTTGAATGCCTTTATGCCGCAATTCATCTATCAATTGTCGCCGAAGACCTTTATGTCTGTAAGTATCTTGCACGTTGTTTTAGTGATGATGGTAACACGGACTTCAGTCCGTGTTTTGGTTATGTGTAATAGAAAATTCACGGACTGAAGTCCGTGATACGGGGGCAAATGTAAAACAAAAAACCGTTGCAAGTCATTGACTCACAACGGTTTTTGTTTTTTTGACTGTGATCCGGACAGGGCTCGAACCTGTAACCTACTGCTTAGAAGGCAGTTGCTCTATCCATTGAGCTACCAGACCAATCTTTAAATAACGCCGCAAAAATACGTCAAATTTTTCTAAAAATACTGAGGGGAGTAAAAAAAAGTTTTGAACAGATGAAAATAAACCATTTTTGAATAGTTTTACGCCTATTCCAAGCTGTTCCAACTTTTAATTTTTAATTCTTAATTTTTAATTTAATATGACAAACGCTACGCCTCAACGTCTCATCGCGCTCGACGTTTTTCGTGGACTGACCATTGCCTTGATGTTTACGGTCAACAACCCAGGCACTTGGTCTTTTATTTACGACCCCCTCGAACACGCTAAATGGTCGGATTGGACGCCTACGGACTTCGTTTTTCCGTTTTTTTTGTTCACCGTCGGCGTGTCGGCGTGGTTTTCTTTGAAAAAATACCAAGGCGGTGCGCCGCGTGATTTATATATTAAAATCATCAAGCGTGGCACAATGATTTTTTTGATTGGCTTAGGCTTAAATCTCTATTTGAACAACTTGTCGAGTTATCAAAACCTCCGTATTATGGGCGTTTTGCAGCGCATTGGCATTGCGTATATGTTGGGTTCAATAATATGCGTCTCGTTCAGTCGGCGCACCGTGGCAATGATTGTAGTAGGCATTTTGTTCGGTTATTGGGGCTTGATGTACTTTTTTAGCGACCCTAATTATCCGTTTGGCTTTCACGACGGCACTAAATATTTAGGCATTGAAGGCAATATTGTCACCAAATTCGACTGGCTTATCCTTGGAAAAAGCCATTTATACAAAGGGTACGACGGCATTCCGTTCGACCCCGAAGGCTTGTTGTCAACGATTCCCGCCGTTGCAAGCGTGATTTTGGGCTATTTTACGGGGCTTTTGATTGATTCAAAAAACGACAGAAAAGATTTAGTGAAAGCCTTATTTATCTATGGTTTTGGTACTTTGGCCATTGGCCAGCTGTGGCATTTTATTTTTCCCATCAACAAGCCTATCTGGTCGTCAAGTTATGTTGTCTTTATGGCGGGCTGGTGTTTGGTGATTAACGCGGCCTTGATTTGGTTGATTGATGTTCAAAACTACCGCAGTTGGACGAAACCTGTCTTGGTTTTGGGCATGAATTCAATGTTGGCATTCGTTATTTCTGGTATGTATGTAAAAACTGCCGCTAAGTTCAAATTTGATTCTTCCTACGAAACCATCACTCAAAAATGGGACAATCAAACCGTACCGAAACGAATTGGCATGAGCCAAAAACTTTACGAGGATGTTTTTTGTCCTATTACAACCAACCGACAAATGCTATCGGACTACAAAGCTGGAAAAATTACAGAAAAAACCACCCCCTCAGTATTTGCCGACTTTGAGGCACGTCAAAAGCTAAGTTCATTTCTTGCGGCGTTGTTCTACGTTGCGCTATTTTGGGCGATTTTATGGGTATTTTACAAATTTGATATTTTCTTGAAAGTATAATTCAATATTAGTAAATATATAAAATTCTGATGTTACGCAATGGCACATTGATTTGAGGAATACGACTGATTGACACTAATTTTTTTCTACAAGCATTTACTAAAAAAAAGAAATCCTTTTGAATCAGTCGTATCCCTCAAATCAGTGGGCCATTTTAGCCGCTTGCGTAACATGAGTAAAATTCATTCACACTAAAAAGCAATGCAATGATTTATCGCTACCCAATTTGCCTATTTTTAAGCCTATTTTTAGTAAAAATGGCGGTCGCTCAAACGGAGGAAATCAAAGTGCCAAAATGGAAAACGGGTTTTTCCATTGGCGGCACTTACAGCTCAATGTCTTTTGTTAGCTTACCCAGTAATAACAACAACTTTTTTGGTACACAGGCCGCACCTAGCGACCGCAGTTGGAAATTTGAGTACCAATCAGGTTTTGCCTTAGGCTTCATGCTCAAACAAAATTCGGAGAACCGATTTTCGTGGCAAGGCGAATTCAATGTCTTATTGAGTCGCCAAAAAGCGGACTTAATAGACGTGCCAATTGGAAATACCACGGGAAACCAGTTTAAAACGGTTACTGAAAGACGTGGGTCGGCTCAATTTAATACCCTTTACATTCAAATACCTGTTTTATTGAGTATGTACGTTGATCCATCTACTTCAATTGAAGGCGGTATTTTTATCAATTCGGGGCTAATAAACAACAATTCGCAAGACATGACGACTTCTACTTTTGTCACATTCGACAACATTAGAGGTCAATTCAACACCTTGTCTCCGCCAAGAGTGGAGCGCAGTATGGCTCAACCTTCTCTAAATACAAATTGGGGTTGGCTTGTCGGCGTTCACTATGACATCACTCCAAGCGTTGCCTTGCGCTTACGTTACGAAAGCGGCCTAAGTGGTATTTCAGATTTTAAAGATTTGAGAGAACAACGGCTATTCTTTGGCGTCGTTTTGAGAAAAGGAAGAAAATAGTGATGCGTTATGAATGATGCGTTATAAATAATGAGCAATTTACGCTTTGTGATTTTCACGGCGGCGTAGCTGCCAAATCTTGGTAATGTTTAGACTTCCCACCACTTTTTTACGCGGTGTAACCGCGAAACAAGCGGTTTTACGGTTACACCGCATGAAAAAAAAGGGCTTATATGCTTCGTATTACCGAGATTTTGCAGCTACGCCGCAACTTAAAATCCCAAAGCGAAAATCGCTGATGAGTGATGAATTATGAATGATAAACATTTGATTACCAATTATTTACAAACCAAAAAAAATAAATAATCATTTATCAAAGGTCTTTCAACGCTTTCTTAGCAGCGCGTTCATATTGGCCGTTCATCCCGACGAGTTTTTGAAAAATAACCTTCGCATCGGCTTTCCGATTCATGTTAACGTAGCACGTAGCGAGTTGAAAAAAAGCCCGTTCATAGCGGTCGCCCGAAGGTTCGAGGTTGATAAATTGAGCATAATTTGTAGCGGCAGTTTCGTAGTATTTTTGCTTAAAATAAAGGTCAGCAAGGCTCAAAAACTGGTCTGAAGTGCTAGATACGAAGGGGGTGCTTGGCTCCTGTTTTTTAGCTTTCGTTGCGCCTGTCACGACAACTTCTTTTGCATTTTTCGCTGATTCTGATTGTATTACCTTATCGTCTTTTTCTTCAAGTTTGGTTGCGGGTGTCTTTTTAGGCTTCGCAGATGCGGGTGTTTCTGTACGTGGTACACTGTTCGTGTTCGACGCACCCGCGTAGTCTTGAGTACGGTCATAAGCAGGTGCAGTACTGTACGCAGAAGCAGGTGCGCTAGTTGCTGGCTTTATTGACACATTATCCACAACAGCAATATCAGCATTCGGTTTTGACTCATTTAGAACTGCCTTCTCTCCCACTCCATCCGCTTGTTTTTTACCTACATTATCTTTGACATTTACATTCGTTTCCTCCATTTCAACACTTGCAACACCACTTGGTACAACAGTCGCAAAAGCTGTATTATCGTTACCCTTCAACTCACTTGGCGCAGCCGTTTTAGCGTCATTTTTAGCCGTTTCAGCCGCCGCATACTGAGGGGGGGTATTCAGATTTCCTATGGTATCAGAATCGGGCAAAATAGCCACTCCAGAACTTGCAACTGCTTGTTTTTCATCTTTTTGTGTATTATTAAAAACCCAAAATGAACCACTCACAAGCAACAAAATAGCTGCCGCTGCCGCCCAAGATTGTCGCCAAAATGAACGTTTGACAACAGTTAAAACTGGTGTCAAAATTGGCATTTCAGAAGGCGTTTGAGGCACTATTTCAAGCAGTTTTTCGATGGCTTTTTCTGCCGTCCATTGCTCTACTTTCTCCTCAATTTTCTTGTTCAAATTATCCACCACAACCGTCGGTACAGACAGCAACATCAAGCCCTCAACGGCATCGCTGCACATCGGACAAGTCGTCAAATGACGGTCTATTTTCCGCATTTCAAGGCGTGAACAGTCGTCTTCGACGTATCGCAATAAAAGGTCTTGCGAGATATGTTGGTCGTTAGATAAATGATTCATTTTATTACTTCGTTTTGCAAATAAATTTGCAATGACGGGTGCGAATAAATTCGCAAATACAGTTGTGAACGCGTGTAAATTCGCAATTATTGTAACATTAATTCGCAATTATTGTAACAATTTTTTCAAATTCAGTTTACCGTTTTGAATATGCGTTTTCACTTCATTGAGCGTAAAACCCGTTTCAATGGCCACTTGCTTATACGATTTTTCTTGCAAATAAAACAACTCAATGCACCATTTCTGTTCGGCTTTCAGTTGCGGCAAAACACGTTCTAATTGTTGCAACGATGCCTCTTTTTCCACATCAAAATCGGCTTCTTCGGCGGCAACGGGCGGCAATTCTTCAGGAAATTCGACGCTCAAACCTGCTTTTCGTAACTTCATCAAGCAATGATTCCGCGCAACGGTGTAAAGCCAACCCTTAAAATAGTCAATTTCGACGCGCTTTAAATCAAGATGCAGTTTCTCAAAAATTTCCATAACCGCATCTTCAGATTCTGCTTGATTTTTTAAATACTTCATACAAACGCCCAAAATCATCCCCGAATACCGCTTAAACAGCGTGCCAAGATGCTGGCTATCACCGCTTTTGCGGTAAAGCAGCACCAAATCGGCGTCGTCTAAAACGGGTTTTTCGATAGTCGGATTCAAGCGTTAATTAGTTTTTCAAAAAAAATAAAAGGCGTTTGTGGAATTTTCAAACGCTGTGCATCTTAGAAATTGTGCGGCAAATGTAGGTTTTTGAATTAAAAACTAAGAATTAAAAATTAAGAGGATGCGAATAGATAGCCCTGCTGATGTTTTGATTTTGTTTAAAATTTAAAATTTATAATGCTTTACTGAATGCTATGCAAGTTCGATAGAGGCGAGCATCAATTACTGATGTTACGCAGGCCAAACTCCGAAGGAGTTAAATATGACTAACCGTAGGTGTAACCTACGGATTTAGTGCTAGGCTTGTTCCCAACTCCGAAGGAGTTGAACTTGCCTGTCCTTCATTAATAGAGAAGTTCA
>JAYSRS010000567.1:0-3187 GCA_043720935.1 Saprospiraceae bacterium | reverse complement strand
AACTCGTCACGACAAATGATGCCCCCTCAGTATTTGCAATTTTGGACGAGATGGAAGCGCATTATTTGAACGTTGAGGAATTGGTAATGGCTTAAAAGCATCAAAATTATTATTAAAAAGGAGACTTTTCTTTTTAGGTAGCAATAAGGTAGCCACGGAGCTTGCTCCGTAAGGCATAAATAGTAAAACGCTTTAATTATCCGTGCTTTACGGAGCAAGCTCCGTAGCTACCTTCCAAATTGCTACGCAAAAAGAAAAGTCTCCTTTTTTGCGAGCGAAGCGAGCAAAATCATTTTTATAAAGCCCTACTTCTTAATCGCGCCAAAGGTAAGGAAATAAGATAAAACACAAACCCAATAAAATGCCGTCAATCGCCATTAAGGTTTGAACGTCGTTCCAAACGCTCGTTTCAGCCAACTTTAACGCGTTTTTTGACAACCGAATTAAGGTAATCAGAATCGGCAAAACGACTGGAAAACTCAAAATCGCCATCAATGCCGCCGAGTTATTGGCCTTTGCCGCAATTGCTGAAATAAAAGTAAATGTAATCGAAAAACCAATGCTACCGAGCAAAATAGCTGTCCAATACTGAGGGGGGTCTTGCGTCGGATTGCCGACCATCAAACCCATCATTAAGTACGTTAAACCATTGATTAGCAATAAGATAAAGATATTGTACAAGATTTTGGACGTGATAATCGCCATCGGATTCGCTAGTTGATAGTAGTACAATTGCCTTGCGGAATTTTCTTGTATAAAACTTTTTACGACTGCGTTGACCGAGGCAAACAAGGCGACTATCCAAAATAAAGCGTTCCAAACGTCGGGCAACACCTTGACAAACGAGAGAAAAATCACAAATACCGTGGAGGTCACGTAGAGTAAAATGCCACCGATAGCGTATTTTTGACGCCATTCTAGGCGTATTTCTTTTTGAATCAAAAAGGTTATTTCTTGAATTAAAGTCATTAAATAATGATGAACGATGAATGATGAATAACGAACCGTAGTTTTCATTTTTTTGTCATTCAGAAGGAATCTCTATTTTGTGGTTGAATTAAGCTTACTACAAAATAGAGATTCCTTCTGAATGACAAAAACGCGACACCACTCGCCATTAAAACTGAATTTTTACCAATTTAATCCGCCGCCGGTCTTCACTTGGCACAATCAACTCATTTGCACCCGTCTGAACGCCGTCATGAAAACGCAAATACAACTCTTGTCCTGCCGTGTTCATGACGCTGTGACGCTCGTTTTCACCCGTCGCGTTGAGGGTGTATTCGCTTACAGTTGTGGCGCGTTCAATTTCATCGTTGAACAAAAAACGCAGCGTTGAAGGTGTTTTGACCAAGCAATAAGACGCGTAACGGCCATCATCATCTTGCGACGATTGTTTTTTGAAAAAGATTGATTTCCAATTAGTTACGCCATCATTAGCGATAGATAAAGCGAAAAAATTGTCGTGATAGTAGTCCATCGCTAAGGCTATAGCGTCCGACCGACCAATGTAACGCCCAATGCCTGGCGTCGAAGCGATGCGGCGTTCGACGTACTTTATTTGCTCAAAAATGGCCAGAATTCCCCCGTCGCGGCGGTGCACAATTTCTTGAATTTTCATGTCCATTAATCCCTTGTTGTCTGTTGTTTTTTTGCCTAAAAAAGCGGTTACAAACTCGTCGTCGAAGACTTGACTGTAAAAAGTGAAGGGTTCATCGCTTTTATACTGAGGGGGTAGGCTGAACGTGAAATAACCTAGGGCTTTGCTCAAATTTTTGCCCGAATAGACCCCTGCGGCGACTAATTTTCGATTGACGTTGTCAAAACTGAATTTTACATCCACCGTTGCGATGTCTTTCATGGGCATTGTTGACGAAAATTTACCTGTCGAATCCGCCCGTTGAATCCTAAAACGGTGTTTATCGCTGCCGATTCGGTTGTTTTCTTCTTGAATCACAAAGAGTTCAGCGCGATTTGTGAACAATATTTGCTGAAAATTATCGCTCGTGTTCCAATCGTTTACTTCGACGGTTTGTTCCCAAATCAGTTTCAACGAATCGAGACTAAATGCCAAAGCCCGAAAGCGGCGACCTTCAATGAGTTCATAAACCAAAGCGCATTTTTTATCTTCTGAAAATTTTATATCCAAACTTGGCGTCAAAAAATCTTTTCCCCAATCAACAACCGTTGCCGAATCGAGCAGTTTCACTTGCCCGTCGTACTTATGCACCTTTATATACGTGTGGTTTTTTTTTCTGAAATGATACACCACGCTAAAATCCGTTCGATTGCCAATAACATCAAGCACTTTTGACGACCTTTTGTTATCGGGTTGAATCTCGCGTTCCCAAATTTTACGCAATTTTACGTCGAATGCCCGTAGTTTCACCACGTCATTGTCGAGGTGATAAAACAGAAAACGGTCGTTGAATTTGCCCAAAATTCCGTAGCCCGTGGCCGAACCTACGTAAATCTCGTCCGATATTTCGACATTTTGTCCAAAGACCCAAAGGCTTTGCACGCCTAGAAAAAAAAGTAGTAGCTTCTTCATATTGTTCGATTTTAGCGAATAATCTAGGGCAAAAATAAAATTAAAAATTAAAAATTAAGAATTAAAAATGCCGCACTTGATATGTTCAAGTGCAGCATTTTTTATTTTTTATTTTTTATTTTTTATTTTTTAATTTCTAGTTCTCTGTCTCATTCTCCCCGTCGTCAAAATAATAATCTTTAAAATCGTCAATATCACGGCGTTCGCGTTTTGTCGGGCGGCCTGTGCCACGGTCGCGCATTTCCGCACCCGTTTTGCCGACGAACCAATCGCGGTATTTATTCAACTCCTCTTCGGGCGTCAAATCCTTGTAACATTGAACAGCGATTGCCGCACCGACGCGTTTTTCAATCAAATCAATGACCTTAAACGTGAAGTTGAAACCGCCTTTTTTTACGATAATCGTATCGCCACGGCTGATTAAAAAACTGGATTTGACTTGCAGTTCACCCACTTTTACTTTACCCGATTTGATGGTATCGGCGGCCAAAGTGCGCGATTTAAAAATGCGAACGCTCCAAAGCCATTTATCTATTCTTACTTTTTCTGCCATACAAAAATTTCATATTTAACTTAAGTTGCGGATTGTAATTCAATATGTGCCGCCTACGGCGACGAAGGGAATCTATCGGGGTG
>JAYSRS010000566.1:0-9089 GCA_043720935.1 Saprospiraceae bacterium | reverse complement strand
AAAAATACGTTCGCTCCATAAAAATCTCTTAGAGGGCGGCTTTCGAGCGTAGCGAGAAACAGCCCGTGAAATACGCTTTTATTTATTGCGCGTTACTTAAATACACCCACGTACTTAAAATTGCCCATACGTTTTGATTTTTACCCTTTTTAGGGTGTTTCGGCATTGAAATTGAAGACGTATCTTTGCCCCATTATTTTTAACGAACTTATTTTTTAACTAACTATGACGAAATATACTTTACTGTTAACAGTCGCCCTTCTCGTTTCTTTCACATCTATTCAAGCTACCACGATTCAATCTGTTCAATCGGGCAATTGGAACACCGCCGCCACGTGGAATGCGGGTGTCCCGACTGTCAACGATGACGTGATTATCAGCGCACCCGACAACATAACGATTGACAATTTTGCAGGAGGCAGTTCTTGTAAGTCATTGATTGTCAATGGTAAAATCGTTTATGACCGCGAAACTAATTTTGCTGTCGGCACATTCAACGACCGCCGCTCAGCTTTTATCGTCAACGGAACTTTTGAGTTTTCGGTCGGTTATAGCTTTAAGATTTATGGCTATTTGAAGTTCAACACGGGGTCAACTTTCAAAATGTACTCGGGCGGGATGATTATTGACGGCACTTTGGGCGCAAGCACGAGCGTTGTTACGGGTCAGTCGCACTTGGACGTAACGGATATTGGCACTTTAGACGTTTATCGCAGCACCATTTCCATCAGAAATCCACATTACGACGGCCTAACACCTTGCATTGTGGGCGCAAAACGCTTTGGCAATACAATTGCTTTTGGTTCAGGCAGCGTGCCTGATGTCAATCAGCCGTATTTGGTATCGGAAACCGCAAAACCTCAATTTAGCTATTTGGAAGTGAATATCAGTAGCAATACGAGCCGTTTGAAGGCGACAGATATTCAGATTGACAGCGCGGTAAGCCTTGTGAATGGTACTTTTGAGAATTACTCGTCGGCAACGACGGTGAAAATAAAAGGTGATTTTAATGTCAAGCAAGGTGTTGGGATTATTGGCAATTTTGAATTTAACGGGACAACCCAACAAAATATCAATCCGCAATTCGCAAGTGGGGCCACTTTGGCCACTTTCAACGGTGATTTGATTGTCAATAACCCGATGGAAGTGAAAAGTAAAATCAATGTGACGATTGTTGGCGGCGATTTGAAATTTACGCAAGGAAAATTTGATACCGAAGCCAAAACCTTAACGCTTGAACGAACGCCCGTCGGTGTGACAAGCAGTAAATACATTATAACGTACAATTTTTACAGCGATATTGGCTTTGTTTTGATTCAAAACCTATCGGGCAATACGCTTTTTCCAATCGGCACTTGGTATTCGTACACGCCTGTTTGGGTGAACGCGACGAGTGGCAATTTTAAAGCATCTGTCACCCCGCCACGAACGGCTACTCCGTCGGGCTTGTCGGTTATTAATTTGGAGTGGAATGTGCAACGCATTTTTGGCCCACCGACAGCAGATTTGACCGTTCAATGGAATACTTCGGACGAAACGACGGATTTTACGTCGCTTCGGAGTCATTGTAAGCTGCACCACTACAACAGTTCGACGGCTCTATGGGAATTTTTGACGCCAACGGGCGGAGCGATGACAAGCGGCACGGTGCATACTCAAACTGCCTTTGCAGTTGATGCGTTTTCGCCATTTACAATGTTTGCAGCTGTTACGTTGCCCGTTGAGTTAACACAATTTACGGGTAAGAAAATCAGTAACCGTACCGCACAATTGTCTTGGACAACGGCTTCGGAAAAAGGGAATCTAGGTTTTGAGATTGAGCGAAAAGTCATTGCGAGGAACGAAGCAACCTCGGGGGGTACTTTTGAAACGATTGGTTTTGTAAAAAGTCAAGGTGATGCCGCAACGCCTACGAATTATGCGTTTTCGGACAATAATTTCACTAAAACGGCTTATTATCGCTTGAAACAAGTGGATTTGAATGGTCAAACGACGTTTTCTAAAATCATCACGATTGAAAATGATATTGAAAATAACGCTATTTCGGTTTTTCCGAATCCTATACTGAGGGGGTCATTGTTGAACATTGAATTAGCTAACAATACCGTTTCGGAGAATATCAAAGTTGAAATTTATGATTTAAACGGTCAATTGATGCAACAACAACGCGGCGTTGCACCGCTTCAAACGGAGGCGTGGAAAAGTGGTGTTTATATTGTGAAAATTGTAAACACTGTAAATGTGGTAACATTTAGAGTGGTGAAGCAGTAATTTTGTTAGTATCACAGACTTCAGTCTGTGAGTGTTTAAAAATTCACGGACTGAAGCCCGTGATACTAAAAAAGCCGCGTTTCGATGGTCGAAACGCGGCTTTTTTAGTCAAATACTGAGGGGTGTAAGTTTTGCGTTTTGAGTTACGGGTTTTGAGTTCTACGCAACTCAAAACCCGTAACCCGTAACTCATTTCAAACACACTAAAATATCTCGATGTCCATCCACCACAAACGAACTATTTAAGCCTATAACCGTCGTACTTTCCATTTCTTCGATAATCGCTGGGCCGTCAAAATTTTGGCTGACGGGCAAAGCGTAACGGTCATAGACGGGGCAATCAATCGCCGTTTTTTGATTGGGAAACCAAACGGCGCGTGTGCCTTTAAAGTATTGATTACTAACACTTTGAACGGATTGAGACGGCTCAATATCAGGCGACACGCCACTTACAACGACGCGCCACGTCACGGCTTCCATCGGTACATTTTCGATGCTGCGTTGATAGCGCAACTCATATTCAGCCTTGAAACGGCGTTCAATTTCCGTCAAACTTTCTACCGATAAAACGCCATTTGGCAACGTCACCGTAATTTCATGCCCTTGTCCCGCATAACGCATTTCTGCAACGCGTTCGACGGTTGCGGTTGCGCGGTCAACGAAAGCGCGGTCGAGGAAGTCAAAACCTTTGGCCTCCATCGTGGTTATAAAATTGTTTATGTGTAACCAATTGGCAACGTTTATTTTAGTCACATAACTCGTCATTTCTTCACTCGCCACGGGCGATACCAAAAAGCCCAAAGCCGACGCCACACCCGCACCTACGGGAATCAACATTTTGGGCGAACCCACCAAACGCGCCACGTTGAAGGCATGAACGGGCCCCGCACCGCCAAAAGCAATCATCGAATAATGCCGTGGGTCGAGTCCTTTTTCCAAAATATGCACCCTTGCGGCGTTCGCCATGTTCTCATTCACGACGCGGTAAATGCCCAAAGCGGCTGCTTCGACCGAAATACTGAGGGGGTCGGCGAGGTGTTCAAAAATCGCCTTTCGGGCCGCTTCAACGTCAAGCTTCATCGTTCCACCAAGGAAATAATCGGGATTTAAGTAACCTAACACGACATCTGCGTCTGTCACCGTCGGCATCGTGCCGCCGCGACCGTAGCAAGCGGGGCCAGGCTGCGACGCCGCACTGTCAGGCCCAACGGTCAACAAACCCAAGGCATTGACCCGCGCAATTGACCCGCCGCCCGCCCCAATTTCAATCATGTCAATCACAGGAATCCGAACGGGCAAACCCGAGCCTTTTTTGAAGCGATGCACGCGTCCCGCTTCAAAATGATTGGTAATTTCGGGTTTGTAGTTGTGAATAATGCTCGCTTTTGCCGTCGTGCCGCCCATATCGAAGGCCAAAAGATGGGATAAATGGGTTAATTTTCCGAAGAAAACCGCCGCCATTGACCCACCTGCGGGGCCAGATTCGAGCAACTGAATCGGCGTTTTACGTGCGCCGTCAATCGTCGTCAATCGGCCCGACGAAATCATGATGTTTATAACCCCTTGAAAACCAATGTCTTGCAATTGTTTTTCCAAACGTTTTAGATAATCATCCGTAATCGGTTGCACGTAGGCATTCATTGCGGTTGCGGAACTGCGCTCGTATTCCCGAATTTCGGGCATCACTTCGCTCGACAGCGACACGTATATATATGGGTAATTTTTTTTGATAAAATCGCCAATTTCGACCTCATGCTGCGGGTTCGCAAAGGCATGAAGCAAGCAGACGCCGATAGATTCGACCCCCTCAGTATTCAAGCGATTTAAGACCGTTTCCAAGCTTTTTTCAGACAATTTGGTAACAATTTGCCCATTTTTATCCATTCGTTCTTCAACGCCGAGGCGTAAATTGCGCGGCACAAGCGGCTTCGGCATAGAAAGAAAAAGGTCGTAAATATCGTAGCGCATCTCTCGCCCGATTTCCAAAACGTCTTCAAAACCTTCAGTCGTAATAAAGCCCGTTTTAGCTTCTTTTCGCTCAATAATCGCGTTTGTCACGAGCGTCGTGCCGTGAACAAGGGTTTCAATATCTTGAATATTGACCGAAAAATTGGTCAATATCTCGTGTATACCGTTCATAATTCCGACGGCGGGGTCAGGGTAAGTCGTGAGGGTTTTGCCGAAATGCAGTTTGCCCGTCGTGTCGTCCATCAAAACGAGGTCGGTAAATGTGCCGCCGATGTCAATGCCTAGTTTCATAAGTGATTTGGCTTTATTTTATATTTTTGTTAAAAATAATTAGCATTTTCTGTTAATTATTGATTATTATCTCTTACCTTTGTGCCATTGAGTGTATATAGAAGTCGTTTTGACTTAGATATGAAAACCATTCGCAATGAAATAATGAATATAAGATTCAACTCTCAGTATTTATCAGACTTAAGTTAAAGTCTAAAGGTTGGTGGAAAGCCAAAATTCAGTAAATCCGTTATTGGAGGATTCAAAGCGGTACTTAAAACTATCAGACTTGTAAAATCTTCTAAGGATTTGCATAGATTTAAGGGTCTGCGTTTTAAAAAATTAGAAAGCGATTTAAAGGGTTATCATTCGCTTAGAATTGATAAAAAATATCGCTTAATAATTAGTATCGAGAAAGAGGAGATTTTAGTACAAGAGATAGAGACAGCAGTAATCGAAGATTTAACTAATCACTATGGAGATTAAACGATAACAGCATCTAAAGTATTAAATTTCTTATTAGATTTTGTGCGTTGTGGTGGATAAAGTTAATTGAATCAAGTATTTATATTGATTTTTTATCCACCATAATTTATTAATTGAAAAAACTTTTTCCTAACTTAAAATAATCAAACTATGGTAAATTCAATTGTTTTATCAAAAGATGGTCGTGAAATTCACATTGACACATTATTACATCCAGGCGATTTGATCAAGAAAGAATTGTCTGCAAGGGGCTTGAAAAAAAAGTTCTTTGCTGAACAATTAGGTATTCATTCTAGTCAATTAAGCGATTTGTTGAGCCGAAAAAGGCACGTCAACGCATCACTTGCACTTAAATTAGAAGAACTACTTGACATTGATGCCGATTTTTGGATGCGCGTCCAAAGCGCATACGACTTAGAGTCTGCTCGTGATGAAATACGCTTAAGAATAGCAGCTTAGAATAAGGCAACTTGGAATTTTCCGAGTTGCCTTTCGTCTGTTCAAAATCTCACTCCTCCACAAAATCTAAATCTTTCCCGAAAGTCTCCTCCAAATTTGTCATTGCCCAAAAGGCTAGTAATAAAACAATTACGCCTAATAAAATTGCGCTATGTGTGATGGACATCTGGAATGACCCCCTCAGTATTTGGAACGAAAGTGTCAACGGAATGACCGATGCGCGAATCAAATTGACCGCCGA
Source organism: Saprospiraceae bacterium (assembly GCA_043720935.1). Lineage (GTDB taxonomy): Bacteria > Bacteroidota > Bacteroidia > Chitinophagales > Saprospiraceae > JAAFJT01. The sequence continues at coordinate 3,394 of JAYSRS010000566.1, read as the reverse complement.
CGAGCCGACGAGGGTACGATAGCAAGAATGACTTTTCGAGACATTATAAAATTGGGTTTTCGTTTATAAATTTTGTAATAAAAGCGGTAATTAAGGGCAAAAATAGATTTTAAATTGGTTAATTAGTTTAACAATTTAAAATAATTGGCATTGTGGTGTTTATCTATGGATTGTATGGATTTTCGCATTTTTGTCACTCAGACATAAACAAACAGCCTCCTTCACACGCTGTTGTGAAGGAGGCTGTATCTTAGCAAACGTTAGATTAATAAGACCTTGAATTGTATTAAAAAACTTCTTTAATTGCAACACCCATTGCCCGAACACGTGATTTGAGCGCGGTATTTGACACTTGCAGAGAGGCTTGACGGCGTGTAAGTCGGGTTCGTTGCACCGCCGATATTCGCCCAACTTGTTGTGGCCGTCGGTGACGACTGCCACTGAATCGAACACGAGCCTGTGCCACCGTTCGGCGTGGCATTGAGTGTGACCGCACCGCCGTTGCAGACGATTGCTGCCGTTGTTGTGACGTTGATTGTTGGGTCAGCAACAACTGTGATTAAAGCACTCGCTGATGTTGCGGAACACGTTGAGGGTGATTGCGTTACAAGGATTCTGTAATATTTATTGCCCGTCAAAACCGCCGTTGTGTAACTTAAAGTCGTTGCCCCCGAGCCGCCTACAACACTGCCCCACGTTGAATTATTCGTTGATTCTTGCCATTGATAACCTGCCGTACCAGAGCCGCCCGAGACGCTTGCCGTCAAAATTGCTGTGCCGCCCGTGCAAATTGTCTGATTTGAAAGGGCTGATACTGCGGGGGTGCTGTTGACAGTGACAGGCGTCGAAGTTGACGCCGTACAACCATTGAAGGTAACGCTTAAAGTTGCTGTTTGGCTACCTGCGGTCGCATACATAACGCTCACAGGGCCGCGACTTGTGGACGTTGTGGGCGTTGCACCCGTACCGAAATTCCAAGCGTAAGTGGCGCCAACGCCTGCGTCGGCTGCGGTAAAACTAACGGATTGTCCTTCGCAAATTGCCGAATTTGCGCCAGCAGTAATTTGTGCTATCGGATTATTAATGTTGACCACCACCGCGTCGCTTGCTGAACAGCCTTCAGAATCAGTGGCTGTAACAATATAAGTCGTTGTATTTGAAGGGATTACAGATTTATTAGCACCCGTTCCGAGGCCGTTATCCCACGCATAAGTGTAATTATTGCCCGCCGTTGCTTCGATATAAAATTTTTGCTGGCTTACACCCGCGTAATCGTACAGTTGAAGGGCTGCACTGTTAGCCGTTGACCCTCCCGCAATGTCTAACGAACGACTGCTTGAAACACTCATGATTTTCCAAAGGCCACCGCCCAAACTTGTCAAATCCCATTGATGCGACGCTGTCAAACCAATCACGCCGCCTTGTTCGACGGGCGTATTGTTCGCCGTGCCGTCATTTTCGGGATAGAGATAAAGGCCGCTGTTCATGTTTTGAATGTAATAACGCCCCGCCGTCACCGTCGTAATCGGCGCACCGCCGACAATGGGAATAAAACGCCATTTTTGATTTACACCGTTGCTCAATGCGTATTGCGTGATGTTTGTACCGTTTGTCATTGAGGCGGCAGGGACATCTAAATACTTATCGGTCGTGTGACTGGCTCTGATTTGAAAAATGTCTGTATTTGTGGCCGTTGCGGCGAGATTGACGGACGTATTTGGGCAAACTGTTTGGTCAGCACCCGCATTTACTGAGGGGGGTGCTAAAATCGTTGCGCGAACAGGATTTGAGGTTGTCGTTGAACAACCAATGCCTGAAGGTGTGGCTTTTACGCGGAAAAAGGTCGAAGTTGTCAACGCGCCGCTTGTATAACTGCTCGTGGTTGCACCCGAAATGTCCGACCAAGTTGTGCCATTAGTCGAAGATTGCCATTGATACGTAACGGATACTGAGGGGTCGGATAAAATGGCCGTGAGGCTCGCTGTGCCGCCTGAACAGAACGATGTATTGTTGATATTTGAAAATTGAACGACGGGTTCAAAGCACGTTGTTAGCTTGGCGTTGTCAATTTTTAAGGCTGTACTATTCGCAAAACCGACGACGCGGAGAGACGTTGCCCCAATCGGCGCAACTAATTCCAAGGAAAACGGGATAAAAGTAGGGAAAAGTGTCGTCGCATATTGGTCTGCCGTTGAACTTAGCAACACGTTAGATGCGTTGTAAAATTCGGCGCGCATAAACGCCCGTGCTCCTGCGGAATGTCGGGCTAAATCTGCCGAAAACGTGTAAGTTCTGCCCGCAATAATGCTGTTAAAGCGTTGTTCCAAGAAATAATCACCTACGGCACTGTACGAATCCGTATAATTTAAGCCGACATAATTGCCCGTTGGCCCACCGCCATAAATCGTAATTGGCACTGTGCCGCTACCGCCGACGATGCCCGATGTCCAGTTGGCTGTGTTGACTTCAAAATCGGTGTTGTACAAAACCTGCTTTTGGCACGTACAGGTAGGCAAGGGAACGCAAGAAATCGCTGCTGCAAAACCTGCGTTGTTGACGCTGTTGTCAGATGTAAATTGAATTGTCAAACAGTTGCCCGACGACGTAATCGTATTCGGCGAACCCGTGCCTGTGAACCCACTACCCGTGTGTCGAGCGGCGGAAGCGGTTGTTGGGCCGTCGTATATTTTCAAGAAATCGTAACCACTTTCAAGGTCAAAAGCCGAAAAAGTCAATTTTATGGCGTTGCCACTGTTGGAACAGAACGTAACGGTGTAATTTTCATCAATGCTATAAGTCGCACCGCTACCGCCCGAATCATAGAAATTGCCGCCGCACGTACTGACAGTTTGGCCGCTCGTAAAACCGCTGTTGAGTTGATACGTTTGCGCTTTCAGACTCGTTTTTAGGGTAAAAAACAAGGCGATAAAAAGAAGGAATTTAGAAAAAAGGGGAGATGTTACTGTTTTTTTTAAACGGAAGTTTGTCATCAGTATGAAAAGAAATTGAATAGTTATGAGAAAAGTGGATGGTTATTATATCCAAAAACCTTTCCATGTTTGAAAAGATGTTGGATTTTGCCGCAAATTAGGGGTAAAAAATGAATTAGAGTTGTTAAGCGTGAAAAAATACTGAGGGGGGTACTTTCAGAGCCGTGTGTCGTTTAATTGAATGTTGGGGTTTTAAATTTGATTATTATGGGCGTGCATAAAAAACAGCGTGTCCCGTTCAAAGAAAGTTAAAGAAAGCCGCTTTTCGCAAAGAAAAGCGGCTTTTTACTGAGTAGTACGTTTTATATATTTTTAGAATTTAAACGGGCTGTTTTTCGCTACGCTCAAAAGACGCCCTTTGGAAGAAATCTATCGGGGCGACGTTGTTTTTTTATTGAAAAATC
>JAYSRS010000565.1:0-9122 GCA_043720935.1 Saprospiraceae bacterium | reverse complement strand
TGTTGCCCAATCTTTATTGGGTTTTAAGTCCAAATCTTCGGCGTAAGCGACGCCACCATAAATGATATTGTGCGCCAAAGCGTAATTAATCGACACTTTTCCACCATGTTGCGCGTACATCTCTTCCATGATGTCTTCATAATCAAACGCTGTTCTATTGAAAACAGCATACGTGTTTTTCAAACCTAAACAGAAAATATCCATCAAATAAACGCCAAAAGTGATGTTGCCAGTTGTGTGTTTACGGGCAACGACGACGGTACACAGTCCCGCTTCTTTCCAATCGGGACTAATCCAACATTCGGTAATCGGCAACTGCCGTGCGCGCCCCGATGTGAAGTATTTTGTGGGTGACATCGGCTGCTGTGGCTGCACTTGTTTTTTATTGTTTTTATTCTTTTTGTTAGCCATAATGCGCTAATTTTAATGATGAATGACTTAGTATTACGGACTTCAGTCCGTGAATATTACACTCACGGACTGAAGTCCGTGATACTATTTAAAAGATATACTCCAACGCGTTTGATTTTTCTTTGACGAGAATCGGCGCAAAGAAATTCCGCAAAATCTGCTTGCCATAGTCCGTCATAATGCTTTCGGGATGAAACTGAACGCCGCAGACGTTGTGGCGTTTGTGGCTCAACGCCATAATGACCCCCTCAGTATCTTCCGCCGTAATCATCAATTCTGACGGCAAAGTCTCCCGCACAACCGCCCATGAGTGATACCTACCCACGAGAATCTGTTTTGGGATATTTTTAAAGATAAGTTCTTGACTATCAATCACTTGAATTTGCGTAGCGACGCCGTGATAGACCTTTGGCAAGTTGTACAACGCGCCGCCGTAAGCCTCGCCGATGGCTTGCATACCCAAGCAAACGCCGAAAATATACTTCGAGTGGCCATATCTTTTTATCAATTCGGGCATGATGCCCGCCTCGCTCGGCAAGCCCGGGCCGGGGGATAAAACGATAAAATCGTAGGCATCCACGTCGTCCAAAGTGATGGCGTCGTTGCGAAATACTGAGGGGGTGTCGCCCGTGAGTTCGGCGATGTATTGCACCAAATTGTAGGTAAAACTGTCGTAATTGTCTAAGACTAAAATTTTCATAATCGGATTGTGTTTTAATCAATTGTATCACGGACTTTAGTCCGTGAATTTTTAAAAATTCACGGACTAAAGTCCGTGATACAAAATTAAATTTTAATAAATTTTTTAACGATTACTGAGGGGCCGCTTTTAATGCTAATAAAATACGTTCCTTTTGCTAAATGATTGATATTCAATGTTGTTTCGTTCGTTTCGATTGTTTCTGACAATTGAATTCTACCTAAAACGTCATAAATTTTAAATTCCGTTTTCACTTTTTTGTCAAGTGTTATTGACAAAAAAGTGTTAGCGGGATTTGGAAATAATTGAACGTCGTTAATTGTTTTTCTAATTAAACTAATGGTATTTGAATATTTAAAACGCCCATCATTATCAATTTGATATAAGCGATAATAGCCAATACTGAGGGGGTCATTGTCCGTAAAATTATAAGTCGTGACTTGCGAAGCATTGCCTATTCCTTTCATGAAATCCAACTTTTGCCATCGGTTTGTGTCTTCGCTGCGCTCGATGTCGAAGCCTTGATTGTTCGTTTCACTTGCCGTTGTCCACGTTAATTCGTTGACTTCATCTTTAACTGTGCCAGCAAATGTTTTCAGTTCAACGGGAATCGGTGTATTAACGCCAATTACAATATCGTTAGATAAAACAAAGTATTTATTATCGCCAATCGTTGAGTAATCATAACCATAAAACCGCAAGCGATAAATGCCCGATTGAGAAAACGTAACGGTCGGGTTTCGGCTCGTTGAATCGCTAAAAATAACCGTGCCATTGCCGTCAATTTTTGCCCATTTTACAGGAAAACCTAAGGCTGCCGTGTCATTTACGCCTACAAAACCCGCCAAATTTAGCGTATTTCCCGTCAAAACGGTATCTTTTCCCGCACTCACCACATAGCCTAAAGTCGGCGGATTGTAAGGCCACGGGGCTTGCCGACAAGCCGAAAAATGGCGGCGCATAAAGGCATAAATCGAGTTGTTCAGCGATGAATTAAAGAACTCATCGGGGCCTTGCGTATGCGCTTTATCAAAAATCAAAACGTTAATTTTCTGCCCTTTTATTTGGTTAAAAGCCGTCAAAACCGCTTCGGGCGGACACACATAATCCTTGTAAGAAGTCGCATTAAACGACACACCTTTAAAACGCCGCAAGGCATAAACAGGGTCATAATATTTAATTGTGGAAAGCACAATTGACCGATTCGTTCCGGGTGTCAAGTACGCTGTGTTATAGGTGTAGGGGAACGCACTCGGCTTTTGGTATTTGGCCGCCGCTTGATGGCAAAAAGACGGATAAGACGCCGCCAAAAGGCCCACGCGGTTGTCAATACCTGCAATCAAAGCCGACAAACCGCCACCTTGACTTGTCCCCATTGTCGCCACTTGCCCGTTGAAATCGGAGCGTGTTTGCAAGTAATCAATCGTTTTTACTGCGCCCAAAAGCACATATTTCAAGTAATAAGACTGAGGGGTCTGAATGCCCTCCGTCAAATAATCATTCGCACCCGAATTAACGTTCGGCGGATTGTTGTGTGGTGACAAAAAGACCGACAAAACACCCGCCCGTTCGGCCATTGCCACATCATCGGTCACAACATTTGCGCCCGAACCAAAAGACGGCATCAACAACACCGCAGGATAAGACCCAACTAAACTGATTGGCACAACCAAATAACCATAAATGCGCTTGCCGTCCGTCACGGCAATATCAAAATTGAAGACATTTGAATAACCACTTGTCCGAACATAAGACACATTGACATTCATCGGCACAGCCCGAACGGCGGCTTTTTGCGCCGTCCAAAACGCATCAAAATCGGCGGGTTCGTCCTCCAAAGGCTGCAAACGCTCGACAGAAACCCCCGCCCCTGCATGGGCAAGGTCGGCATCTTGCGTGATTTTGCACGTTAAAAATGCGGGTTCGGTCGTCTGGTAAACGATTGTAGCTTCTCCATTAACGACGGTTGCCGTTCCGCTTGCCAACAACGGCAATGAGTCAATAAATGTCCGTTTTATTTGATACGTTACCGTACCATTTGCCGCACCCGTTACCTTGAAAATTGCGGTTTCCCCCGCTTCGTAACGGCCACTTAGGCGTTCGGTTTTGACACTGATTTGCGCCGAAAGCATTGTGTGAAACAATGTAAAAATTAATAGTAGATGTTTGTACATAATGTCGCGTTTGTTTTGATTCGTCATGTTATTAAAAATTCATTTTTTTGAAAAAAATACTGAGGGGTATGTTTTCTAATGAAGGAAACGTTAAAGCATTTTAATGCGTTTTTAAGTGATTTAATTAGCCTACAAATAAGGTTTCTAAAAAATATGCAGAACTTAATTGTGTTAGGAAATTTTAATAGATCCACAAAATCATTTAGCTTCGCCTCAAATACTTAAAAAATGCGCCAATACTGAGGGGGTATATTTCCATAACAAATTAGTAATCAATTACTTATTCACGCTTAATTAAAACTTAATTAAATGTATAATTCAGAAAGAATCACTATTAATGCTGCCGTTTGTGGTGGCCGCCCATGCGTTCGAGGTATGCGTATTCGCGTGTCTGACGTGTTAGATTTACTTGGAAACGGTTTGTCTCCTGCGGAAATTGTTGACGAAATGCCAGATTTAGAATTGATGGATATTCAAGCCTGTTTGCAATACGTTGCACGTCGTTTTGAGCATCCTGTTTTAACCGCCGCCGCCGCATGATTTGGCTAGACGCACAACTGTCTCCCGCACTTGGTCATTGGGTTGAAAAGCAATTCAATGAGCCTTGTTTACCTGTTCGCATGCTAGGATTACGAGATTCAACTGATGCAGAAATTTTCAGAAAAGCTAAAGCTGCAAATGTAATTGTTATGACAAAAGATAAAGATTTTATTGAACTATTACATCTACACAAATCACCACCCAAAGTTATTTGGTTGACTTGTGGCAATACATCTAAAACGGCACTCAAAGAACTCTTGCTATTGCATCTTGAAAATGCACTCCATATCTTAAGAAATGGCGATGATTTGGTGGAAATTCAGTAAAAACTACTTTTATACAGAGGGGGTCAATTTATGCCCTCTGCAACCACCATCGCTTTTTTCAACGCCCCCAATTTATTATTCACTTCCTGCAATTCCATTGCCTCCACGCTCGATACGACGACACCTGCACCCGCTTGACGGTACAAAACATTGTCTTTGGAAAGGAAAGAGCGAATCACAATTGCGTGGGTCAAATCGCCGTTGAAGCCGATAAAACCAATCCCACCGCCGTAAAAATGGCGATTTTGCTGCTCATAATGGTCAATTAATTCAATTGCTTTGTACTTCGGCGCGCCCGACAATGTACCCGCAGGGAAGGTATCGGCGAAGACATCAATCGGATTTACGCCGTCTTTCAATTCGCCTTCCACTTTGGAAACAATGTGAATGACATGACTAAAAAATTGAATTTCTTTCAAGAGTTTTACCCTTACGGATTTGCAATGTTTGCCCAAATCGTTGCGCGCCAAATCCACCAACATAATGTGTTCCGCGTTCTCTTTCGGGTCACGGGCGAGGTCTTGCGCGAGCTGTGCGTCTTGTGCGTCGTCGCCTGTACGGAGGTACGTTCCCGCAATCGGATTGACGCCCGCAATGCGGTTTTTTATGACCAATTGTTGTTCGGGAGATGAACCAAATATTTTATATGAGCCGTAGTCGAAGTAGAATAAATAAGGCGAAGGATTGACGCTTCGCAAGGCCCGATAGACTTGAAAATCGTCGCCCGTAAAACTTTGAGCAAAGTTGCGTGCCAAGACAATTTGAAACACATCGCCAATTTGACAATGGTGTTTTCCTTTGGTAACCAATGTTTTAAAGTCTTCATCGGTCATATTTGTTCGCTCGTTGCCGTTGCGTTTAAAGCTAAAACTTGGCATGGTTTGGTTGTTCAAAATTGTTTCCAATTGTTCCATCTGACTCGCTTCGCCCGTCGGGATATTCTCCAAAATCGTCATTTCATCTTTAAAATGATTGATGCCAATCACAAACCGATACAAGGCGTAGTGCAAGTCGGGCAAGTCCGTTTTACGCTTCGCTTTATCGAGTTTCATAGTGTCGAAATATTGCACCGCATCGTAGCTTGTATGGCCAAAAAAGCCGTTCAATACTGAGGGGGTGTCTTCCACTTGAAACTGCGTCATGAAGGTCTTGAAAAGCGGTAAAACGTCTTTATTCTCAACGGTTAAGGTCTTTTTTGAGCCATCGGTAAACGTTTCGGTGACGGTATTACCTTGCGCGACGAACCGCGCAATCGGGTCAATGCCAACGAACGAAAAGCAATTTTCGACGCTCCGAAAGTCGGTTGATTCCAACAAAACGGACTCGCTAAATTGGTCGCGTATTTTCAAATAAATGCTGACGGGCGTAAATGTATCCGCCAAAAGGCGTTTTGTTTTAGTTTGAATATTAAACATAAAATTGTAATGATGCGTGATGAATTATGAATGTTTTGACTATTTTAAGTGTTTCAGGGCTGCGTAGCTGTCAAATCTTGGTAATGTTTAAGACCTAACTGTCCTTTTTTACGCGGTGTAACCGTGAAACTATTTGTTTTGCGGTTACACCGCATTTAAAACTACCTTGTTTGTGGTGTTTATTACCGATATTTGGCAGCTACGCCGACGTGAAAAAATCAAAATAAGGTTAGCCGTTGTCAAGTTAAAAAAACTGTAAGTTATTGATAATCAATCGTCTGTCGCTTCGTAATCTTTATCCTTTGGGTATCTGATGCGTTTACGCCACCGTTTGTACCATTTATATTCGTCCAAAGCCAAGAGAAAATACAAGGCAATGGCGCAAATAATGGCAATTGCGTAGAGTTTGTAACCGACTGCAACGCCCACAGCAGCCGTTGACCAAATTGTGGCGGCGGTCGTCAAACCAATAGCACGCATTTGATTGGCATCCTTGAAAATCAGACCTGCGCCGAGAAAACCGATGCCCGTAATGATGTTCGATACCATCCGCGACGCACCCTGCACATCCATCAAATTGTTACCAATAATCGTGAACATCGCCGCACCCATACATACGGCGGCATAAGTGCGAATGCCCGCACCGATGCTGTGGCGTTCGCGTTCAAAACCGATAAAACCGCCTAGTGCAAAGGCAGTCAAAATCTGAAAAATAATGTAGGCTTGCTCCTGCCAATCCATGTATTCCATTTTTTATTTATTTTTAAATGATTGATTGTGTATGAAATAAAAAAACGGCTTGCCGCACCGACAAGCCGTTTTTTAGATAACAATGCAAAGACAATGTTGCACAAATAACCTATTAAACCAACTCGCCGTGCGGGTCAGTTTGCCACCAATTATTATTTGTAACTAAATGCGCCATGATTCTTATCTTTTTTAAATTATTGGGCAAAGAAATTTCTTTTTTTGTCAAACCACCAAATTTAGAGACAGGTAATTTTCATATTTTTTCAAGCAATTTGTGTAAAACATTAATAATCAAATATTTGCATTGAAATCATACCCAATATCAGCAATTTCTGCTTTGGCTTTTTCACGGCGGCGTAGCTGCCAAATCTCGGTAATATTTAAACTACCAACCATTTTTAAAGCGGTTTAACCGCTAAACAGGCGGTTTTGCGGTTAAACCGCAGGGGAAAATCGGCTTCTTACGCTTCGTATTACCGAGATTTGGCAGCTACGCCGCAACTTTTAAATCCCAAAGCGGAAATTGCTGACTCAATATTGGGCTGACAGCTAAATAATTACATCAAATCAAACAAATCTTTAACGCCCATCGTTCGCCCCGCGATAAACCCTTCCGCATACGCAACGCCTACGTAACGCCCATAAACAGCATCTTTTCCACGGATGAAATCGAGGAAACTTTGCCCCGAAATCGGTGTGGCGGGTTCATTACTGAGGGGGTCAAAAAATTGACTTTTGTAAGCCATAATCAACTCGAATTTACGCTCAACAAATTCGGAAATATCCACCACAAAATCTGGTTTCAAAGCGCGGTCTTGAATGTAATGATAGACCGTTTTTGGTCGCCAAGCTGCTTGCAAAGTACCCTCATTTTCGACCGTTTCAACGCGCCGCAAGCCACTTAAAAAACACGCATCCGATGTCATTTTAGCCGCCCGTCCGTGGTCGGGATGTCGGTCTTCCACACTGTTGCACAATACAATTTCGGGCTGATAACGGCGAATAACGCTTATTATTTTTCTTAAATCGGCTTCATTTTGCGTAAAAAAGCCGTCGGCTAAGTCCAACTGTTCCCGCACTTTTGCGCCCATCATATCGGCGGCAATCATTGCTTCTTCGGTGCGTAATGCGGCAGAGCCACGTGTTCCTAATTCGCCTTTTGTCAAGTCGAGCAAACCGACCGTTTTGCCATTTTTGATGTGCCGCAAAAGCGTTCCCGAACAGGACAATTCCACGTCGTCGGGGTGTACACCGATGGCTAAAATATCTAATTTCATACGTTGATTTTTTAATTTAGAATTATGCCTTTCGAAACTGTTTTAGGAAGACATACGACCGTATGTCTCTACGATTTGTCGGCAAATAAAAAGGCTTTTGTCGAACACACAGCCATAAAGCGGATGATTTTTATAGACTTATTGTTTCTTTGTCGGTGAAATGGTTTTAGGAAGTAGCGTTTATTTACGCGTGACTACTTATTTGCAAATTTATTTGCTCCGTCACTGCAAATGTATTCGCAGAAAACCACTAGAAGCAATAGAACAGCGTTGAAATCAAGCAATTTATTACATTCAATAGCTCATGTTACGCAAGTGGCTAAAATGGCTCACCGATTTTAAGGATGCGACTGATTTAAAAGGATTTCTTTTTTTAGGAGACACTTATGGAAAAAATCATGTATAAATCAGTTGTATCAGTTCAATCAGTGGCCCATTGCGTAGCATCAGTCAATAAAAAAAATCGTCAATGAGTTACGTTAATTCGACCCCCTCAGTAGTGCGCCGTCCCAACGGTTTTATAGACTTTGCCGACGGCGTTACAAGCTACGGCAAGGCATTTGTCATCATTTTTCGCCTACGATTGTGGTCATATTTGGTCATTCCCGGGTTTTTGAGCTTGGCACTCGGCGTCACAATTGCCTACGGAGCTTATTCGGCATCGGGTGGCTTTGCCCATTTATTGTCCGCTTTATATCCTGCACATTGGATTGGCGCGGGCGTGATTAGCGGCATTTCAACCGTTGCAAGTTGGCTAATTTTAGGCGTTGGCGGCTTGTTTTCCTACCGTATTTTATTGATGGCGATAGTTGCGCCGTTTATGTCACCGCTTGCAGCCCGCGTGCAAGGCGATGTTTTAGGCGTCAATGTTTATGACCCGCCGTTTCTTTCTTGGACAAATTTGAGGTTGGTACTGAGGGGGGCGATTTTGAGTTTCCGCAACCTCGTGAAAGAGATTTGGTTTACATTTTGGCTCTTGTTATTGGGTTTGTTTCCGCCTTTTGCCTTGATTGTACCGTTTGTTTTGTTCGCCGTACAAGCATTTTATTCGGGTTTTGGCAACTTGGATTATTCGTTAGAAAAATATTATGGCATCGCCGAAAGCAAAAAATTTTCCGAAAAACACCGTTGGCTGGCCGTCGGAAACGGCGCGATGTTTCTAACTTTATTGGCCGTTCCCGTGCTTGGTTTGTTCTTTGCACCTGCACTTTCGACGGTTGCAGCGACGTTGGAGTCCATGAAACGGATTGACGCGCCGCTTAAAAATGTGAAGGAATTAGAGCAGTTTATTTGAAAGTAAGCGGTTCTACAAAATCAATACACATTTAAGAAAATGTCTAAAATGGTAATACATGACCCACTGATTTGACTGATTTGACTGATTTGACTGATTTACACTGATTTTTTTCTAGTAAATCATAAGAAACTGTTTTAGGAATGCGAAATAAATAAAAGCGTATTTTCATACGCACTGTTTTTCGCTGCGCGAAAAAGGCGTGCGGGAAAAAATCTATCGGAGGCAGCTTGTT
>JAYSRS010000564.1:0-9136 GCA_043720935.1 Saprospiraceae bacterium | reverse complement strand
AAGCTGCCTCCGATAGATTTTCTCCACGCACGCCTTTTTCGCGCAGCGAAAAACAGTGTGTATGAAAATACGCTTTTATTTATTTCGCATTCCTTATTGGTACCCCCCCCCTCAGTAATTTTATCTTTTCAACTTTTATCTAATTAAATTTTGTAGGAGAAATAATCAGATTGATACTACTTTGCAAGTCGAACATTCTAAATTTTCAAACCATTTCTACTTACAATTCTTATAAAAACGCGCCAACAATTTATGCAATTCAATCATCGCATCTTCTGTAATATCATTGTAAGCTAACCGTTTTTCAAAGAGCGTAATTTTACGAATATCGGCGTCCACGATGTTTGATTTCATGGCCAATGTATTAATAAATTCATCATCCATTACCCGCGTATTGAGGTGATACCGCTCGCGGACGAAGGTTTGAAATTGCTTGACTTTCATGTCGCAAATCCGCACGTGTTCCTGTCCACGAAAGTACATGAGGCTGATTGTTTGAATAAATTGAAGCGATGTATTGGTTTTTTCTTCCATAATTGGAATAATCCGTTGCCGTCTTTTTGCGCCTAAAACGAAGTAAATTGCCACCAAACCCAACATCAGAAACCACGCCCACCGCAAAGAAGGCTGCGCCAAAATGAATTTCAACGGGCTGTCTTTGTCAATTTTTGCATTCGACCCATTCATTTTTTGTACCACATCACTCGACGAACGGCTTTTGTTGTCCCAATAAATCACGCCGTCTTGAAGGTGCGACAATGCCTTGCCAACATACGCCAATTTTGAAGAATCGAGGAGACTGATATTAGAAAAAACCAAAGGCGTTGTGTGCAAATAAACCGCCCCTTTGCCATAATTTATTTTTGCAAAATTGACCAAATCTTTATTCAGCGTGCCAATCGGCGCGAGTTTATCGCCCCCCTCAGTACAATAGGCGTCGTTAGTGTTCAGCGTGTCAATGTACGCCCATGAGGTTGGCCAAATTTCATTTTTATAAAAACGTTTATATTTAAAAATTTGATTACCATTGAGTTGTGGATGCTTTAAGCCCAATACGGCAGAATCAGCGTAATCCGATTTGAAGGTATGGTAAAAATCTCCTTCACTGTCGTCACTGTTCGTTGTGTCGCAAATTGTCACGGCAATGCGTTCGAGCAGGTAATTCGGGACAGCGTTTGCAGTGATAAAAGCGCGGCCTCCGTTGTGAACAAATAACAATAATTTATCTGTATCAGCCGTATCGGGCAAGAAGCCATCGCCCACAAAAAAGTAATTGGCAGACGTTGCCGTGCCATCACTAGGCAGACTTTTGGCTGCGCGTTCTTTCAAATCTTCTACCTTTTGAGTTGGCAAATACCCCCTCAGTAAATCATGCACGACAGCCGTTCCGTAAGGCTCGCGGCTTTTAGGTTCGTAGGTCTGCGCCCAATCATGTTTGTCTTTATTTTGTTGTCCGAGCCAGACAAAGAGGCCAAAAATGCCAATAATGGCCAAAATAATAGGAATATAACGGTTCATACTGAGGGGTGCTTAGATTTTACAGACGGTTTGTGCGCTTTGCCATTGGCGTGCGTTTTCACTTCATTTTTTTCTTTAATAGCTGTTGCGACCATGTTTTTAAATTTTTGACAAAACTAAGGTTTTTATTTAATTACTAACTGGTTTATCCACAGATTTAACGGATGAACACGGATTTTACGAAGCATTCTAAATTAAACACTTTACAAAACCCGTGTTAATCTGCAAAACCTGTGGATAAGTTAAGTAGTTATCCACGTTTTAAAAAAGGTTTGAAAAAGAATGCCTAGACGCCAACTTACCAATAAAAAAACAGATTTTTGCGCCGATTTTTATGAGCCTTAATGTAAATCTGATTGAGCTTTTTTACGGCGGCATAGCTGCCAAATCTTGGTAACATCTAAACCGCCAACCGTTTTTTCAAGCGGTGTAACCGTTAAACAGGCCGTTTTGCGGTTACACCGCATAGAAAATTGGGTTTGAATGTTTGATATTACCGAGATTTTGCAACTACGCCGCAACCTGAAATCCCAAAGCGGAAATTACTGAAAATGCACATGCTACTGTACATGGGCCACAGATTTGACTGATACAACTGATTTCCGCTGATTTTTTCTAGGAAATTATAAGAAAATCAGTGTAAATCTGTCTAATCTGTCTAATCAGTGGGCCATGTATAGTAGTATGGAAAATGCAATTTTTGATTTGATAAAGCATTGAGAATCAAATTTTTGCATCTTGAAATTTGAAATTTAAAATCTGAATTTTTTTATGATTATTGTAACAGGAGCTTACGGTTTTATCGGCAGTTGTTTGGTCAAATTTCTGAACCAACAAGGCATCACGGACATTGTGGCAGTAGATGATTTTTCTAAGAAAAACAACGAGCAAAACCTCGCCAACGCCCAAATTTTGCAGCGCGTGGAACGCGACAATTTGCTTGATTTTATTGACAAAAATGCCCCCTTAGTATCGTTCATTTTTCACCTCGGTGCACGGACAGACACGACGGAATTTGATTGGAAAATATTGGAAAAACTCAATGTGACGTATTCACAAGATTTATTTTTAAAATGTACAAAATATTGTATTCCAATTATTTATGCGTCATCGGCGGCCACTTACGGCAACGGCGAAGAAGGTTATTCGGATAAAACGCTGCCGCAATTTCTAACGCCGTTGAACCCTTATGGCAAATCGAAAAACGACTTTGACCAATGGCTTTTGGCCTTGGCCGAAAGTCGGGATATTATGGCGGCGAAACCGTTTTTCAGCAGCTTTAAATTGGATGAATTTCCGTTTTGGGCAGGGTTCAAATTCTTTAATGTGTATGGCCCAAATGAGTATCAAAAAGGCAGAATGGCGAGTACTATTTTTCATTTTACAAACCAAATCCAAGCAAACGGCGCGGTCAGTTTGTTCAAAAGCCACAATCCGAAATACGCCGACGGTGGACAGATGCGCGATTTTGTTTACGTAAAAGACGTGTTGAATGTCTTGTTTTGGTTTTACAAAAATCACAAAACAGGCCCCTCAGTAAAATCTGGTTTGTACAACCTCGGAACGGGTCAAGCGCGGACGTTTAATGATTTGGTGGCCAATGTGTTTAAAAATATAGATAAACCATTGACTGTCAACTATATACCGACACCCGAAGACATCCGCGACAAGTACCAATATTTCACCGAAGCCGATATGTCGAGCGTTAAAGCAGCGGGTTATGACTTGCCTTTTACGTCGCTCGAGGACGGAATTGCGGATTATGTTCAGCAGTATTTGTTGCCTAAAAAACAATATTAAACAGCTTGACGGGCTGCCTTCAATTTGTTTTCCAATATTTACGAAAACTTAAAAATTTCGTAAATGTGCAGCGTGCCATAAAGCCGATAATTTCGAGTAAAAATGCCTAAAATACTACTATACATGGCCCACTGATTAAATCAGTCCAATCTGTTTAATCAGTGGGCCATGTATAGTAGCATAAATTTTCACTCAAAAAGACATCTAACTAATTGATTATCAATTGATTAAAAGCTTAAATCGCTGCCGAAAATTGCTTCAAAAACCGCACATCGTTTTCAAATAAAAACCGAATATCGGGAATGTTGAACAGCCGTAACGCTTGCCGCTCGATGCCCATACCGAAGGCAAAACCCGTGTATTTTTTAGCATCAATGCCACAATTTTCTAATACTTGCGGGTCAACCATGCCGCAACCCAAGATTTCGAGCCAACCTGTTCCCTTTGTCAAGCGGTAATTTTCGGGCGTGTCCGTACCCAGCCAAACGTCCATTTCTGCTGATGGCTCGGTGAACGGAAAAAACGATGGACGAAGGCGAATTTTGGCCGCGCCAAACATTTCTTGGGCAAAAAACATTAACGTTTGTTTCATATCTGCAAAAGACACATTTTCATCAATGTACAAGCCTTCAACTTGATGAAATTGCGCATGGCTACGCGCCGAAATCGTCTCATTCCGATACACACGGCCAGGGGCGATGATGCGAATCGGCGGCTTCGTACGCTCCATAATGCGCGCTTGTACGGGTGAGGTGTGCGTCCGCAAAAGCCATGTTTTTGAGTCTTGAATATAAAAAGTATCTTGCATATCGCGTGCAGGATGGTCTTCGGGCGTGTTCATCGCCGTGAAATTGTACCAATCGGTCTCAATTTCGGGGCCATCAACGACCGTAAAACCGATGCGGCCAAAGATGTCAATAATGCGGTTCATGACGATAGAAACGGGATGACGGCTGCCGATACTGAGGGGGTCGGCGGGTGCGGTCAAGTCGAGCGCGTCGGCTTCGTTAGCGTCCGATGCGGCTTCTAATGCTTCTTGGAGGGCGGTCATTTTTTCCTCAGCAGCCATTTTTGCGGCGTTAACGAGTTGTCCATATTCTTTTTTCCGCTCATTTTCGACTTGTTTGATGCCATCGAACAATGGGCGGATGATATTTTTCGTTCCAACAAAACGAATGCGGAACGCTTCAATCTCTTCTTTGGTTATTGGCCGCGCCGCTTCGATTTCTTCAAGGGCTTGTTGTACTTTTGCAAAAATTTCAACACTCATATTAGCTTTTATTTTTTTTTATTTAATGTGCGATTTTACACGAGGTTCTTGTTTTTTCACACGGAGTTCACGGAGGGCACAGCGTTTTTTCTTTTTGAGTGACAAAAGTCAAAGCTCTGTTTGTTTTAGTTTTATGTTCTTCAAAAGGAAAAGAACTCTGTGTCCTCTGTGAACTCTGTGTGAAAAAACAAAGACCCGCGTGAAATCGCCGCAAAAGTAAAATTTTGAACCAATTTTTTTCCTATATAAATCGCGTCAGTCGCGTCGAATTTACAGTTTTTTGGTGTTGCGTCTTGGTGCAATCCCTCGCATGGTCGAAATTCATACTGTCTGTCAGTCTTTGGGGCTTGGCGGTCGTATCCGTTTTTAGCTTGGTTTACGTGCCGACGTATGTACCTAACGCTGCACGGAACGCGATGTCTAACACGATGAACACGGCGTTTTCGTTTCAACATTTTAAGTTGAAAGCGACCCCTCTGTATTTCCGCAATTTTTGGCAAAATCGACCGCTTATTGCCTTGACAGTGCCGTTTTTACTCGTTTTAATGTCAGGTTTTTGGTCAGAAAACAGCGTTTATTGGTTAGAGCGCCTACGAATTAAGCTGCCTTTTCTGATTTTGCCTTTGGCTTTCGCCAATTTACCCCCCCTCAGTAAAAAGCAGTTTTTGACGATTTTCTACGTGTTTTTAATCGCTTTTTCCATTTTGTGCGGACGACATTTGGTCTTTTATGCCCAACATTTTGAAGCCGTCAACAATGGCCTCGGACAAGGCATTCCGATTCCGACGAATTGGAACCACATTTCTTTTGCCACGATGGCGGTGTTCGCCTTGCTCGGCGGCTTGGAATTATGGAAAGAAAATTTTTATTGGACATATAAAAACGAGCGATTTTTAATCCTAGGGCTGACCATTTTTTTATTCGTAGCGATTCATGTTTTATCCGTTCGTAGTGCGATTTTAACGCTGTATATCTGTTTGTTTTTCAAGTTATTAGAATTGATTTTTATAAAAAAACGGTGGAAAATCGGCATTATAAGTCTCTTTATTTTAACGACAATTCCGTCCATTGCTTATCGAACAATTCCAAGTTTGCGGCAACGGATAGACTACGCGATTTGGGATTTTGAACAATACAAACAAGGCAATTTGACTCAAAAATCGGATTCAGAACGCATCACGTCTTTGAAAATGGGCCTCGCCGCTTTTCAGCAAAACCCCGTTTTCGGCGTCGGCTATGGCGATATTATGGATAAAATTGGTCAGCAATACGCCATCTATTTTCCAAAATTAGCCGTGCGCGAGCCGCACAGTTTTTGGCTTTTCTCTCTAGCAGGAACGGGCGTCGTCGGAACTTTGCTGCTTTTATGGGCTTTTGCAACGCATTGGTTTTCTGAAAAACGCCATAAAATCATACTGTTTTCATTGCTCCATTTCTTGATTTTATTCACCAATACGATTGATTTTGTTGTGGAAGGCACTTACGGGGCGGTGTTCTACGCGTTCTTCGTTGCGTTATTTTTATGTCAAAAAAGCGAGTAGATGGCAGAAGGCAAACGCAGGGTTGTTGAGTTTGATTGATGATTTTGAGGGATGAGAAGTTGTCAAATTAAAAAGCTGAAAACTGCTTTTATGTGCCAAATACAGAGGGGGTCTATTTTAGCTAAATAGCTGATTATCAGAGATTTACAATTCTCCAAGGGTTTTTAACCCTTGGAGAATTGTAAATCTTTACTAGCTTGAATACCGATGACTGTCCAATTTTAGAAGTATCGCCACCATCACCGTAAAACTCATCAGCGACGAACCACCCGCCGAAATAAACGGCAACGGAATGCCCACCACAGGCCAAACGCCCATCGTCATCCCGATATTTATGAAAAAATGGAAAAAGAAAATTCCCGCAACGCAATACGCGTAGAGCCTTACAAAATTGGCGCGCTGTCGTTCGGCAATCTGAATGATGCGGAATAAAAACATTAAAAAGATGGCCACCACGCCAAAAACGCCGATAAAACCTTGCTCTTCGCCAACGGTGCTGAAAATGAAATCGGTATCTTGTTCGGGTACAAAATTGAGTTTGGTCATTGTGCCTTCCAAAAAACCCTTGCCTTGAAGACCGCCCGAACCAATGGCCATTTTTGAATTATTGAGGTTATAAGCTGGGCCACGCGGGTCAACTTTATCGGTATTGAGCCAAATATTGATGCGGTCGCGGTGGTGTTTTTTCAAAACATTATCGAACAAAAAACGCGTTCCAAAGGCCAAAGTGCAGCAAATAAGCAAGGAAAAACCTGTCAGAATCACCAGTTTGAAACGACCTCGGCGGCTGTGAACGGCTAAATAAATCAAAACACCGACTAAAAGTAAGCTCAACGCCAATTGCGGATTTTTCATGATGTGCAGCAAATACGCCGACCCCGTGAGCATTGCGACAGTTCCCGTGAGCCACAAACGTTGCTTTTCAGAGATATTGAAGGCAAAAATCAGCAAAACCAACATCATCATATAAGCCACTAACTCATTGACATTCAACATCAAAGCGAAAATGGCAACCGCCGCTAGAGAAAAAGCGATGATATAAGGTGTACCCGACAAGCCTTCGCGGTACAACATAATGCTAAACGAGAAAAAAACGAGCATCGAACCGACGTCGGGTTGCAAAACCACCAAAAACATGGGCGCGCCAATCAAGCCCAAAACGGTCATTTGCGTGCGCGAATCGCGTAAATTGACGCTCGGTGCCGACAAATAACTCGCCAAAGCCAAGCAAGTGCCTAATTTGGCCACTTCAACGGGTTGAAAACCGAAACCGCCAATTCTAAACCACGATTTATTGCCGTGAATTTCCTGTCCGAAAATCAGAACAGCGATTAACAACAAAATTCCCATACCAAAAATCGGATAGGCAAAAACCCGCCAAATTTTTTCATCCAGTGAGAAAATAATTAATGTCAACAAAAAGGACACGCAAATAAAAATGGTTTGTTTGCCGATAGTTGTTTTGAGCATAAATTCGCCAAATTCCATCTTATCGTAGCCCATTTTGTAGCAAACGGCGTAAATCATGAGCCAACCGATAGCCATCAAACCGACCCACAAAGCAGCCAAACCCGCGTCGATACGTCCACCGCCCGTTATATCTTTTGAAATCATTGTCTTTGTTTTTAGAAAGCAGTACGGACTTCAGTCCGTGCTTGATTACGCGCACGGACTGAAGTCCGTGCTACAAAAAAATTAGTCGAAGGGCAAAAATAGCTAAAATCCGCGCTTTCAAGTACCCCCTCAGTATTTTGCTGATTTTAGTCAATTTTATTTTGCTTGAAACGAACGGATTTCGCTCAATTTGAGAATCTTTGTGGTTTAATTTTACAAAAAAAAGAAGGACAAAATGGGACTTGTAATTTTAGGATGTATTCTTTTTGGCATCAGTTACGCGCTAACGAACAGCCCGAACGCGAATGCCGAAAAAGCCGCACGGCCTTTGCGTTTCGGCGGCATTGCGGCAATTGCTTTTGGGGTTCTGACGGCCTGCGTGAAGCAAGTAGATGCGGGTGAAGTCGGTGTGCCGAAGCTGTTTGGCAAGGTGGACTACAACGTTTTGGAAAGCGGTTTGAGCTTCGTCAATCCACTCGTCACGGTTACAGATGTCAACGTGCGGACGCAAAACTACACGATGTCGGGCATTCACAACGAAGGCAAAAAAGACGGCGACGATGCGATTCGCGTCTTGACGAGCGACGGTTTGGAAGTGACTCTTGACTTGACGGTTTTGTATCATGTCAACAAACCCGATGCCCCGCGCATCGTGCAGGAAATTGGCCCTGACTACGAAAACGTCTTGGTGCGCCCGATTACGCGTACCAAAATCCGCGACAATGCGGTCGCTTATTCGGCGGTGGATTTGTACTCCGTCAAGCGCGAGGAGTTTCAATCGCGGATTTTTAAGGATATTGAGGCTATTTTCAAGGGACGCGGCTTGGTTTTGGAGCAATTACTGATTCGTAACATTGCGCTTCCAGAATCAGTCAAAGCGGCAATTGAGGAGAAAATTAATGCTGAACAAGCCTCTCAAAAGATGCAATACACGCTGCAAAAAGAGAAACAAGAAGCCGACCGTAAGCGTATTGAAGCGCAAGGGATTGCCGATTATCAGCGCATTTTGTCGCAAGGTTTGAGCGATAAAATGTTGCAATACGAGCAAATTAAGGCGCAAAAAGAGTTGTCGTTGTCGCCAAATGCAAAGGTGGTGATTATAAATGGCAAGTCTGCACCGATTATTTTGGGGCAATAAATTTCAAATTTCAAGGATTTCAAGGGATTTCAAACGTAAACATTGAAATTTTTGACATCTGAAATTCTTGAAAAGAAATATGAATCATCCCGAATTTTCTAACAACGAAAATTCGGGATTTTTCATGTTCTCAAACGACATTTATGACGGTTTACGCACTGTTTCTCGCTACGCTCGAAAGGCGTGCGGAGGGGAGTTTTTAGGGGTGACGCTGTTTTTTGTTTAAAAATCGAAGATTTTTAAACAAAAAACAGC
>JAYSRS010000563.1:0-9168 GCA_043720935.1 Saprospiraceae bacterium | reverse complement strand
ACGTTCGTACTTTTCAGTCATTTCTTTATTTTTTAGTCGAAACAAAGATGACACTGATTCCCTTATTTTACCAAATTAAATTTCCCAACACGCTCTTAATCTTTTAGGAGATTGAAGGGCTTTGTTTTTGGGTGAAATACTGAGGGGGCAGCTGAACAATTGAAAAATTTAATTTCGATTAGAAAAAATGGTAGATTACACTATCTTTGTTTAAAAATTAGTGAATTACATTATAAAAATAAAGGTTTTTGAGTGCCTATCTTACAAATTCTGATAGTCTGCTGGTTTAGTAGTTTTTATTAAACAGAACGGCAGAAATACTTAAACTTTTGTTTAAGTAGGTTAAATGTGAATTATTGTAACTGAATATGATTAAGACAGTACAAGTAAAAACGAGAAGATTGTAAATAGGCATTCTTAAACTTAATGAAACATGACATTATCAAGCCAACATATAAATTATATTCAAAAAGGTTTTTCAAAAATGAAAACTAGAGAAGATTTTTTAGCATTATTAAATTATGCTAAGAATATTCTCGTTAGTGAAAACACAATACCGTTTGAATTAAAACAAATTTATTATTACGCCAAATTAAGCAGCAATTGTGAACGGTATTACAAATTTACAGTTCAGAAAAAATCTGGCGCAACTAGAGAAATCAACGCACCTACTGAGGGGTTAAAACTTATACAACGTTGTTTAAATTTAATTCTACAAAGTCTTTTTCGTCCACATAAATCAGCCACTGGATTTATTCCGAATAAATCTATTGTTGACAATGCAAGCGTACATACAGGAAATAATTATGTGTATAATATTGATTTAAAAGATTTTTTTACAACAATTCACCATGATATTATTAAATCGTGCTTAAAAATGCCTCCTTTTAACCTCGATCGAGATAAAGAAATAATAGCACAAATAATAACAAATTTATGTTGTGAAGATTTACTTGTAGAAGTAAAAGATGAGGAGGGTTTAATTGCAAAAGTTTTAAAACCTGTATTACCACAAGGTGCGCCTACTTCTCCTACGCTTTCTAATATTGTAGCCTACGCACTTGATTTAAAATTAAGTAATCTTGCAAAACGTTATTATTTACGTTATACCCGTTACGTTGATGATATAACGTTTTCATCAATGCACAATGTTTATCAGCAAGAGAGTGAATTTATTAAAGAATTAAATCTGATTGTAAAAAGTGAAAATTTTACTATCAATGAAGGTAAAGTTAGATTGCAAGAAAAGAACACAAGCCGTCAAGTTGTAACAGGATTAGTTGTTAATGAAAAAGTAAATGTAAAGCGCAGATATATAAAACAAATACGTTCATGGCTTTATTTATGGGATACTTATGGTTATGAAAAAGCATATTTTTATTTTTTAAGGGCTTATAAATATGATAAAGGGCATATTAAATCAAGCAATCCAAACTTTTCTAATGTTCTTTTAGGTAAATTAAATTTCCTAAAAATGGTTGTTGGCTCAGATGATAAACGTTATAAACAACTTTTGGCTTCTTATGATAAATGTTACAATAAAACTTGGGGTTCTTCTTTATTTGAAAAGAATAATCTGTCTAAAAAATTATTGGTAGAGGCTAAACAACCGTCTATTTTTAAAGATAAAACTAAACTTCCTCATAAACCAAAAGATACTTTTAATTTTTTATACGCATTTGATAGCAGTAAAGGCATTAAATACCTTACGCATGATGCCAATTCCATTGATTTTGCAAGAGTGTCTTTATTGCAAATTGTTAAAGAAGAATTTGAAGAAGCAAGGCGCATTTATGTTATTCCTGAAAGTTTACTGAGTTTATTTCACCAGTTTGTTTGGGCTAAAAACCCAAAATGGTTCACGTGGGGATTGGAGGATAAAAACGATGTTCATTTAGGTTGGTCATGTAAAGAAGTTATTAGTTGGTGCAACAATGAAATAAATAAAAACAAACACCCAATATCTAATTTTAAATTTAATGAAAAAATGATTGAGCCTTTTAAAAATGTTATTGAAATACGAAAAGGCTATTTACCCATTTTATTTAAAAAATTATTAGAAAACGGATTGTACAAGAAATTTACTGTTGTCTATGATGATTCGTTAAACAAAGCAAAATTTTATACGCACGTTAATATTTTTGAAGCCGGTTTGATTCAACTTTTTAAACCCTTTATTGAACATGCTAAATTAGAAAATAATTACAACATACAAATCAGTTATCAAGGTAAAGAAATAGACGGTCGTTGGATTAAAATCATTAAAATTGTGCATATTGGCTCTAAACCACATAAAGATTCGAGAGAACCAGCAATTTTAGGCGGTTATTTAGAAGATGCAAAAAAACATTTTAATGGTTTGTGTAATTGGTCAATTGAAGCAGAATTTGAGGATGGATTTAAACGCGTTAATATTCTTAATGATAATAATAAACCTTATATCGAAGATTTAACGGCACAAGACAATGTAGTAGGTTTTACACACGTTCTATCTTTTTACGCTTAAAATAGATTCAACATGATTTTTTTAATTGACGATAATTTAGAAAAACAGCAGCAAAACAAATACAAAGCTATGTATTTGTTTGATGGGCGATTTGATGCATTTTTGGAAAAAAATTATATCTTTGAAACAAAAGATAAATTTGAAGCAATTAAACCTAAGTTGGTATTAGCAAAAGCAATTTTACTCCACAATACATTCAGTGATGCGGATAGTAATGGCGAGCAGTCTCAAAAATCTATACATATCAGGAATGAAATTGAACGGCTTGCCTTAGCGTATGCTATTCCTTTGGTACTATTTTCTGGAAAATACAAGAATCAAGAGGTGAGGTTTGATGATGATGTGTCTCCGAAATTAGTTGAAATAGAGAAAGATGCTTTTTATGAAAATCTTTATTTTTTTCTTGAAAATGTTATGAACAAAGGTGAAATTGAACTTAAAATCATTGCTTATGGAAAACAATATGAATTGGAACAAATGCTAAAATACCACAAAGAAGTATTGTTAAGCCTTTCAAAAATAGATAAACAGCGTATTTTTATACCAAGCATGGTGAATTTAAAATCATTAAGACATTTTTATACGTTTTCTAAAGTAAATTTGCGAACGGATTTTAATAGCTATTTAGAGAATATTGAAGACCGCGAAATTTCGGTCTTAGATTTTATCAATGAAACTGAAAAAATAAAAAATAAAGCCATTGACAAATATGGATAACATATTTTTAGTTACAGACAATAGAAACGAGTTTGTTAATAGTTTATCTTTTAATAAAATCGAATTTACAACCGATATTCTGTCCGATTCAGATTATCATACCTTCGTTACGGCTATTTTTAAATTAAAAGATATTGACAAGTTAATTATTCCCGTAAATCTTGCAAATGGAGGAATGAGTTTCAGAGGATTACGCCTAGGTATGCACATCAGATTGACCCAAGAAATAGGCGCGAAACGCTTAATTCCCATCCTTTTTATATCAGACCAAAAACTACATTCACTTATGGTTTTGGCTAAAAATAATGATTTAAACCTTAATTACTTGCTTACTACTGAGGGGTGTAAACTTGTTGAAGAAAATGAAGACGAAATCAATGACTATATTGAAGATAATGTGCCTAAACCTATACAACCACAAAGATTTAAAACACAAGTGCTTAATAGATTGAAAATCCTCCCTGGAGATGCAATAGGCAAACATTCGCTTGCTAATCAATGGGGCGCGTTTCGTTTAGACGATGTCGCGCAAACGCAAGCATTAGTGAATAACAAAAATTTAAAAGAGAAACAACAGGAATTGTATTTCAAATATATTCGTTCATTCAATGACGATTATGACAATTTATTAAACGTAAATAGCCCGTTAAAAACATATTCGCCTAAAACAATTGCAAGCCAAAATAAAACAATATTATTGATTGACGACGAAGCCAATAAAGGTTGGTCTGATGTATTGTCTAAAATCTTTGTGGGCGCAGATTTTCAATTCATAGAAGACCATAATGACTTTAAACAATTCATTAATGAGGCAGAAACGAAGATTTTAAACGAAGAATGGGACTTGATTTTACTTGATTTGCGTTTAAATCGAATGAAAGAAGAAAAAAGTGATTTCGTTGCCACAGGTAAAATTCAAGATTATTCAGGTGCTGAATTGTTGAAAAAAATAAAAGCAAAAAATAGAGGAACGCAAGTTATTATATTTACAGCATCTAACAAAGCTTGGAATATGAAAGTCTTATTGGATTTGGGCGCAGATGGTTATTTTATTAAAGAATCGCCCGAACTTGGGTTTTCAAATGATTTTAGTGAGAAAAATTTAGAAAACTTCATGTCTGATGTGGACGTTTGTTTTAAAAAAGATTATTTAAAAGATGTTTACACACGTAAATCAATAATTGAGCAGCTATTACAAAGTAAAAAAGGACAAAATACAGATTATGATGATTTTTTAGAAGAATTGAAAAATCAAATCAATATCTCATTTGATTTGCTCTACAACGCACGAATTGATATAAATTTTGTTTACGCTTATTTATCGCTTTATAAATTTTTAGAGTCAATTGGTAATTATAAAGTTTCTGATGCCTTGATAACAAATACATCTAATTATAAATGGAACGTTGTAAATAATCAAATAGAGCCAAATACAGGCATAAAAGGAGTATTCCAAAGAATTGCATACATTCATAAAGACAGTTTGTTTTTAAATGATAATGTCTTTCTCAAAATGTTATATTGGATTGTAAAAAGGCGAAATGCCATTATTCATCCACCTAATGTACCTTTAACAGCATTGGTGCAAAATGAAATTAATAAAATTAACAGCGAAAAAGGTTATTTAGAACTACTTGAAGTGATTGAAAGTGTTTTACCTGTTCTATAATATATTTATTCCCCGTGTTGCGCGTCAGGTTTTAAATCCGCTACGCCTTATGCGACCCGTCTCCAACCTACGTGAGTCCATTTTAAATTACGCCGCTAAAAACGCACCCCCCTCAGTATAACGCATAAAAAAAAGCCGTTTCGATGTCTCGAAACGGCTTTTTTGAGGCAAAATACTGAGGGGGTGTTTTACAAGATTATCCAAACAACCCCGTCGAAAAAGGCTTAAAACGCGCTTTTATCAAGTCAAAATGCTCTTTTTCGCGGTGTGCGTTTCTAAAAAAAACGAGGCCGCACCAAAACAAATCAATAGATAACCGAACCCGAGGATGCGCTTTTATGACTGTCCAAGCGGCTTCCATATCTTCTGACCAATGCACGTCGTCGAAAATCAAAACGGTGTTTTCATTGGCTTTTTCTAGGCATTTTTCAAAATAATCAAGCGTCGGTTCGCGGCGGTGATTGCCGTCAATGAAGGCCAAATCAAGCGTTTTAATGGATTTTAAAACCTTTGGTAAGGTGTCATCAAAGCGGCCTACGACGATTTCAATCTTGTTTTTTTCAAATTCTGTTGAAAAATTGTGGGCATATTTATTAAAATTCAAGACATCGGGGTCATTGTGGCGCATCCCTGTTTTGCGAAAAGTATCGTAAAACCAATCAAAATTGCGCCGCGCCAAACGCGCAATTTCTGCCGAACCTTCCAAGGTCAAAATCTTTGCGGCACGCGGTGTGCCTTCGGCTAAATACAGCGTTGAAATACCCAAAGATGTGCCTAATTCAATGACTGTCAAGGGTTTATATAGTTCAGCGATTCTGAAAAACCATTGACACTGAAAAGCAGGTGACAACGCCGAACCCGCAATAGAACTGATTTTACGCGTTTTTTTCAAACCATCTACGACCGAACCCGCGCCAAAATCTTCGACTTCAATCGTCTCTTTGCTCGCCAAAAGTTCCCCCCTCAGTATGTCCGTCTCGTGGAAGACGTAAAACGGACGGTCGTCTTCAAGCACGTTCTGCACGAAGTCAAAAACAAACGGCGAATGCACGTTGTATTGCGTCTTGGCACGGACATAAAAACGGATAAACCGCACCATAATTTTTATTCGATTAATCATAACTCACGATTTCAGATTTCGACTTTTTGTCATTTTTTTTTGTCATTCAGAAGGAATCTATTGTTTATATTTTGTCATTCAGACAATAGAGATTCCTTCTGAATGACAAAAGGGAACGACAAAAGATTAATTTTGCGGCAAAACTACATTTTTAACGAAATTTTACGAATTCTAAATCAATACGAATTCAAAACAGGCGTTTAAAGTCGTAAAATCAAGCAGTATTGCTTGAAAGAACGTGAATTACGAATTGAATTATCAAATTTTACTACTCATATCAATCGAAAAAAATGTCATTGCAAGGCACGAAGCAATCTTATAGGCTTGGCAGTCTGCTAAACAAAAAGATTGCTTCGTGCCTCGCAATGACGACATTTTTAGTTTGAATTTTTAAATGTAAATAATTGATAATCAATAAATTAAATTCACAATTTGCGTTTAACAATTATTTATTTCATTCCTATTTTTCACTTTTTTAACAAAACAAAACCGATACAATTATGACGTATTCTAAAAGCCTACGCGCTCGTCACTTATCACTTATCGTTCTATCACTTTTCACTTTTTTACTACCCCTCAGTATATCGGCCCAAGGTTACGGCACGGCGGCGGGTGTCCGCATCGGCAACGGAATTGGCGTTACTTTTCAACAACAAGTGGCGTTGAATACGTCAATTGAAGCCATTTTGCAACGTGAATTCACAAGTTCCGATGCGACGTTAAGCCTTTTGTATGAAAAACATCAAAACGTATTGACCAAAGGCTTGAACATTTACGCAGGCGGCGGCGTGTATTATACGTGGATTGCGAACGATGCAAACGCGATTGTGCAACCTAAAAATGCCTTCGGTGTGTCGCCGATTGCAGGGGCAGAATTGACAATCGGCAGCTTCAATGTGGCGTTCGATTTTAAGCCTAACATCAAACTCACAGGTAGCGGTACTGTGTTTCAGATGCAGTCCGCTTTGTCGGTTCGCTACGTTTTGGCGGGGCGTTATTTCAAGGATGAAAGTTGGAAGTTTTGGAAAAAATGGGGTAAAAAACGATGATTGATTGATTGTAACGTCGTCGAGGTTAAAAACCTCGACGACGTTTTTTGTAAAATTTATTATTTAGAACGTAGCTTTGGCCTTTCAAAATCCGCTTATTCTGTATCACGGACTTCAGTCCGTGATTGTTAAAAAAAATCACGGACTGAAGTCCGTGATACATAAAAATGAGTAACAAAAAAATGTCGAATAAAACCACCACATCCCCAATTATCGAAACGCCGCTTTCGAGTGTTGAAAACGTCTATAAAGCCAAAGTGCGCTTGAAATCGGTCGCTTTACACACGCCTTTGATGCTCAATTTGAATTGGTCAGAAAAATACGGTTGCAATATTTTCTTTAAGCGAGAAGATTTGCAAGTCGTTCGGTCGTACAAAATTCGTGGGGCGTACAACAAAATGTCGTTTTTGCCGCAAGAAGCCCTCGACAAAGGCGTCGTCTGTGCGTCGGCGGGCAATCACGCGCAAGGCGTTGCGCTTGCGTGTCGGCTTTTGGGCGTGAAAGGAACGATTTTTATGCCTTCGACAACGCCGAAACAAAAGACGATGAAAGTCCAATTTTTTGGTCGTGAAAATGTCGAAATCGTCTTGACAGGCGACACTTTTGACGCGTCGTCACAAGCGGCAAAAGCGTATTGTGATGAACATAACAAGACATTTATTCATCCGTTTGATGACGAAAAAGTGATTGAAGGCCAAGCAACTGTCGGTTTAGAGATTTTGGAAGACTGCGATGTGGCGATTGATTACGTCTTTGTCGCTATCGGCGGCGGTGGCTTAGTGGCGGGTTTGGGCAGTTTTTTCAAGCAAGTTTCGCCAAAAACGAAGATTATTGGCGTCGAAGCTGTCGGTTCGCCGAGTATGTACGAAAGTTTGAAACAAGGACACGTCGTGACGCTTGATAAAATTGATAACTTTGTGGACGGTGTTGCGGTCAAGCGCGTAGGGGATATGAATTTTGAGATTTGCAAACAAGTTGTGGATGACATCATTCTCGTTCCCGAAGGTAAAATCTGCACAACAATTTTGGAATTGTACAACGAAGAGGCGATTGTGGCCGAACCTGCGGGGGCTATTACGATTACGGCGTTGGATTTTTATCGAGAAAAAATTAAAGGTAAAAACGTCGTCGTCGTGATTAGCGGCGGCAACAACGACATCACGCGGACGGAAGAAATCAAGGAGCGCAGCTTGTTGTATGAAGGTTTGAAACACTATTTTATTATCAAATTTCCGCAACGGGCAGGGGCATTGCGCGAGTTTTTGACCAATGTCTTAGGCGAAACGGACGATATTACGCATTTTGAATACGTCAAAAAAAACAGCCGAAGCTCAGGCCCCGCACTCGTTGGTATTGAGTTCAAAGAAGCCAAAGATTATGAACCAATGATAGAAAAAATGAAAGCGTATAACATTGATTATGAAACACTAAACGACGACCCGATGATGTATGGGTTTTTGATTAGGCCGTGATTGTTGCCTAGTGAGCGTGAGCAAATTCGGGGTCTGCCAACATTTCTTCAAATGTCATTGTTCTATTTTCCAAAGCAATATAGTCGTAAGATTCGGTTATCATTTTAAAGTTTGTTAATAGTAGGTTTGTTATGATTGTTCCAAGATACTGAGGGGTGCTTTATCAAGCCATTTCTAACTCATTTTCTGTTTGATACGCCATTTCTGACAGTTTTTCCCATTTTTTTATGATTTCTTCTGTCATTTTAACCAAAGCAAAACCGGGAATATCCGTCGTGAAACTACCTAAAATAGACACAAGAGCTTCTTTAAGCGACATCGTTGGATGTGCCTTAAAAAATTCAACCGTTTTTACCCTTGCCATATCTGCCATACTAGCTTGATATTTTTCAGGGAAAAGAATTGTATTTTTATTTTTTTCTATAAAGCGTACAACTTCGTACAGATGCGCGAGTTCGGGCATTTGCTTGATTTGTTCTGATGTATATTGACTAATATCCATAATGAATTATTTAAAAGTGATTTGAAACTTATCATCCGTCCTTTCCCACAACTTTTTAAAAATTGGTATTTAACGAAAAATGGCTTTAAATTCAACGGTTTCGACAGTTTTGGAAGTCGATATTTTGTTTTAA